>JADLDR010000119.1 GCA_020846535.1 Armatimonadota bacterium
TCGAAGCCGGTAGGGTTGCCTGTGTTTTACCTCAAAGAAAGAGATTATCTTATTAGGACTTTCGCTTGGCTCTACAAGCAGGGGTGTATCGATCAGTCTGCGAGGAGCGCAAGCGACCAAGCCATCTCCAGACTCAGGTCCAAAACGAGATTGCTGCGGAGCTTTCGCTCCTCGCAATGACAGGCAAGCGAAAGCCCTGCTTATATTGGAGCGACAAACACGCTGGCTGGCAAGCGCCCTGGCCGCCATCGTATTGGGTTCGGGACTCGTTTTCCCTGTCTGCAAGCGCGGGCGAGCAGGGGCGGCGCAATACCACTATCGGATTAGGGGCGCTTTCCCTTTATTTCCTGTCCAGAGGCGACACCCTGCCCGGGCTGATCGGAGCCGCCGGAACGGCTTATGCCTGCAAGCGTTACGACGATTCGGTCAAGTCCCGCAAAAACCGACAAAAAGTCGCTTACCGCAAGAGCCAGAAGAAGCGATACAGCAACACCTATCGCTCCAGTTACCGGGTCGCCAATACCCGGCAGGCTCGCCGGTAAGCATTCTGATATAGCGAAAAAGGCCGGGCAATGCCCGGCCTTTTTTCATTGACCCCTCACCAGCCACCCATCCCGCATCACCGGAACGCTGTCGTAGCGGTTCAGGCAGGCGGAGAAGGCCACATCGTCCTCATAACCCATCTCGATCAATTCCTGCCCGCTCTCGCAGTGGCGGAGAAGCGGATCGAGGTTCTCACATACGCCTCGGAAGGCGGCCTCGCATACCAGGGCATCGGGCGATTTTTCGGCGTCCAGGCAAGACAGAATCGCCCCGGCCCCCAGGTAGTCCTCCAGGGCGAACCTGAGCGAGCCTTCCTCGTTCGGCTGCTTCCACCGTTCCCCGCAGGCCAGCACGGTCAGGCCCAGGCCGCTCCATTTCATGGTATCTGCAATCTTCAAAGCTGCCGCCTGCGCGTTGACGATGGCCCCGATGAACAGATACGGCACTTCCGCGGCATGGCGGCTGCAAGCCGCCCCGTTGGGGGAAGACAACACGATCTTCGCGCCCGGTTCCGCCTGAAGATAGCTCAGAGGGGACAGCGAAAATCGGCCCTTTGCCGGCGCGTCCTTCCGGCTGACGGCGGCCTCGCCTCCTATGCGCCGGGCGGCGGCGGCTTTATCCTCCTCTTCGGAGCAGGGGTAGATGAGAGCGCCTCGATGCGCGGCAGCAATAACGGCTGTGGAAAAGCTCAGCACGTCTACCACGGCCAGGATATCCCCGCGTTCCGCCGCCTGATGCGCCCCGCGCCGCCCCCAGGCCAGACGGCAGCGGTACGGCTGCCGGTTCATTCGGTCGCAGTCCACGCGCCGTCCTCGATCTCCCACGCACCGACCGAATCCCGCCGATACAGCACCGGAAAGAACGGCCCGGCAAAGGGATCGCCGTCCCTGCCGCTGAGGAGGCGGACATTGACATGGCCCTCGTTCGGGGTTCCGGCCCGGTAGCGCGTGCCTTCGGGCAACAAATGGATCACCAGGGAACGGCGGGGACGCAGGCTGCGGTTGGGGCCGCTGCCGTGGAGGGTCATGCAGTGGTGGAAGCTCAAAGAACCGGCGGGCAGGATGCAGGGAACAGGCTCCAGCTTGCGTCCTGCGGCGGCCTCGATGCGCTCTTCCAGCCCGGCCAGATTCTGGTCGTAGAAATCGCCTTCCGGGATCAGGCCCCAGCGGTGGCTGCCGGGAACGACCTTCATGCAGCCGTTTTCCTCGTCCACGTCATCCAGGGCGACCCAGGCGGTCAGCATTTGGGCAGGCTCGGCGCACTGCCAGTAGCCGTAGTCCTGGTGCCAGCCCACCTGTCCGGACTCGCCGCTCTGAGGGGGCTTGAAGAGCAATTGATCGTGCCAGAGGCGGATCGCTTTCGCTCCGGTCAGCGCCGCCGCCATCGCCCCGATGACAGGGCTTAAGGCCAGGCGGGAGATGACCGAATCCGTCCAGTAGGCGTTATTGACCTGAACGATTTTGTCCGCCGGCTCTCCGGCCTCCGGGCTGCGGCTGAGGGGCAGGCGGGCTGTCTCATATTCGCCGGCCACCACCCGGGCCAGATGATCTCGCAGCGATTCCAGGGCCTCATCGGAAAGAATGCGGGGAGCCAGCCAGTAGCCGTGTTCGCGATAGAAGCGGATATCCGCCGCGCCGGGCGTCGGGAGATCGTATTCGGGCATATTGCGCTCCTTGCAGGGGACGATACATTCTCCTTTAAGGATACCCTATCTTGGTCGGGCTGGCAAATGCCTACTCCCTGGTTTTAACCTTCCGGAGCATCTTGCCGAACATCCGGTTCTGCTGCCTCAAAAGGAGAGCCGCCTGCCTGTCCTGTTTGGCGGAAAGGTGAAGCAGCTCGCGCTGGAGCCTCCGGTAGCTGTCCAGGCGTCCTTCATCCAGAGAGCCGTCGGCGATAGCCTTCCGGATGCGGCAGCCCGGCTCGCTGCGGTGCTGGCAGTCCGGGAAGCGGCAGGCGGAAGCGAGGGCCTCGATATCCTGAAAGGTTTCCGAAACCCCTTCCCGGGCGTTCCACAACGAGAGTTCGCGGATGCCCGGCGTATCGATCACCCAGGCCCCGCCCGGCAGCAGAAGGGCCTGCCTGTGGGTGGTGGTATGCCTTCCCCGCGAATCGTCCTCCCGGACCTCCTGTACCCGCATAGTTTCTCTACCCATCAGATGGTTGATGATAGTGGATTTCCCCACGCCCGAAGAACCCAGCAGGGCCACGGTCCGGCCTTTCTTGAGGTACGGCTCCAGAGCGTCCAGCCCTTCCCCTTTCCCGGCGCTCATGACCAGCACATCCGCCCCGAAGGCGGCTTCCCGTACGTCCCGCAGGCGTTTGGATGCCTCCGGGCAAAGGTCGGCCTTGTTCAAAATCACTATCGGGAGCGCCCCGCTTTCCCAGGCGGTCGCCATATACCGCTCCAGTCGCCGGAGATTGTAGTTCATATCCAGGCCCATCACGATAAAAACGGTATCGATATTGGCGGCCAGCACCTGCTCCTCCGCCGGGGTATACGGCTCCTTGCGGGTGAATTGGCTCTTCCGCTCCAGGATGCGATGGATGACCGCCTTCGGCGGCGTTTCCTCCAGGACCCTGACCGCCGCCCAGTCGCCCACCACCGGCAAATCCTCCCGGCCCGCTGCCCCGTAGAGCATCCTGCCGGCCACGATCCCCGGCATCTCTCCCGATTCGGTATAGACCGCGTAGAGATGCTTCTGCTGCAATGTCACCCGCCCCGCCGCGAACCCTTCGGCCCCTATCAAAGCGAACTGCTTTTCAAAGAACCCGTCCCAGCCCAGGTCTTCCAGATTCATGGATGATTTTGCCTCCGCTAAAACTCGCAAAGCTGTTAATACATGCCGGTTTCTATATCGCTTCCCTTGTCTTGGCAAGGGAAGCGATGCTTTGTGGATATTTGCTGTACTCTATATCGCCTGTCCCCCGATTCCTGCTAATGAAGGATTTCCCCCTTTTCTTCCGAAATTTATCTGAAAGCCTGTTTCGGGAGCCGTTCATGTCCTTTCTGGAAAACCACCCCGCCGCAAAAGCCCTGGAAGCCGACCTCAGAAGCGTTCTGGAGGGCGATGTCCTCTTCGACCACGTTTCTCGCCTTCTCTACAGCACCGATGCCAGCATCTACCAGATCGAGCCGATAGGGGTGGTGATCCCGAAAACGGAGGAAGATGTCTACAGGGCGCTCGAAACGGCGGCCCGGCATCAGGCTCCGGTCATCTCACGCGGCGGGGGAACCTCGCTTGCAGGCCAGACGGTGGGCTGCGCCCTCCAGATCGATTTCTCGCGCCATCTCAACCGGGTTCTGGAGATCGATGAAGAACAAAGGACTGCCAGGGTTCAGCCCGGCCTCGTTCTCGACGAACTGAATGCCGTCCTGAAGCCGTGCGGCCTGATGTTCGGCCCCGATGTCGCTACCAGCAACCGGGCCACCCTGGGCGGCATGATCGGCAACAACTCTTCCGGAGCCCGATCCCTGCTTTACGGCAAAACCGTGGATAACGTCCTGGAACTCAAAACGATCCTTTCGAGCGGCGAAACGGCAGTCTTCGCACAGGCCGACCCTGCCGCCCGCGCCGGGGATGCAAGCCACGAAGCCTGCCTCTACCGGGATCTCCCGTCTCTCATCGCAGAGTACGAGCGCGAGATCCGCGCCCGCTTTCCGCAAATCCAGCGCCGGGTCGGGGGCTACAATCTGGATGAACTCCTGCCGGGCCGTCCTTTCAATCTGGCGAAACTGATGATCGGCTCCGAAGGAACGCTGGGAACGGTGACCGAGGCCCGCCTGTCGCTCGTTCCCACGCCCGGAAGTAAGGCCCTTCTGGTCGTCCACTTTCATGAACTCCTCGCCGCGATGGAGGCGGTCCCCGCGGTCCTGGAATACAGCCCGGCGGCCATCGAACTGCTGGATGACATGGTGCTGGGTCTCACCCGCCAATCGCTCGAATATTCGCGCTCCCTGACCTTTATGGAGGGCGATCCGCAGGCCCTTCTTCTGGTGGAAGTCTACGGCGATACCGCGGAGGAGGCAGCCGCCCGCATCGAATTCCTCGCCTCGGCCCTGAAAGAGCAGTGCATCGGCTATGCCCACCTTCCATGCCTGACGCCCGAGTTCCAGGCCCACGTCTGGCGCGTCCGGAAGGCCGGCCTGGGCCTGCTGCTGGGGATGAAGGGCGACGCCAAGCCCGCCACCGCGGTGGAGGATACGGCAGTCGCCCCGGAACATCTGGCGGCTTATGTAGCCCGCTTCAAGGAGATCGTGGCCTCCCATGGCACGACCGCCGGTTTCTACGGCCATGCCTCGGTCGGCTGCCTCCACATCCGCCCGGTCATCAATCTGAAATCCCCGGAAGGCGTCAAAACCCTCCGCACCCTCTCGGAAGAAGTGCTGGAACTGGTGTTGGAGTTCGGAGGGTCGATGTCCGCGGAACATGGGGACGGCCTGCTCCGGAGCTGCTGGAACGAGCGGTTCTTCGGCCCAGAGCTATACCGCGCCTTCCGCCGGGTGAAGGGCCTCTTCGACCCTCAGAACCGGTTGAATCCCGGTAAAATCGTGGACGCTCCCTTTCTGACCGAAAACCTGCGCTACGGCCCGGGCTACCGGGCGCTGGAGATCCGCACCCACCTCGATTTCTCCCGAGAAGGCGGGTTCGATAGGGCGGTGGAACTCTGCAACGGGGCTGGCGTCTGCCGCAAGACCCTGGAAGGCACGATGTGCCCTTCCTTTATGGTCACCCGCGATGAGAGGCACTCCACCCGCGGGCGAGCCAATATCCTGCGGGCGATCCTTTCGGGCCATCTCCCTGCCGAGGAGTTCACAGGCCAAAAGCTTTTCGATGCGCTGGACCTCTGCCTGGAATGCAAGTCTTGCAAGGCCGAATGCCCCTCGAATGTCGATATGGCGAAGCTCAAATACGAATTCCTGGCCCACTACCACAAGACGCACGGCTACCCCTTGCGCGCCCGCCTCTTCGGGAATATCGAGACCCTGAGCCGCCTGGGGAGCGCCACAGCCCCCCTCTCGAACTGGCTTCTCCAGACCCCTCTGATGGGCTGGCTCCAGGCCCGTCTGGGTATCCACCCGGGCCGCCGCCTGCCGACCTTCGCCCGGCGCACCTTTTTCAAATGGTTCGTGCGGCATCCCGCGCCCATCGGCGACCCGCCCCAGGTGATCCTTTTCCACGATACCTTTATGAACCACAACGATCCGCAGATCGGCATGGCGGCCACCGAAGTTCTGGAGCGGGCTGGGTTCGAGGTGGTGCTGGTTCCGAAGAAATGCTGCGGGCGGCCCATGATCTCCAAGGGGCTGCTGGATCAGGCCCGGGCCAATGCCGTCTATAACGTCAGGCTGCTGGCCCCTTATGTCCGGCAGGGCCTTCCCATCGTCGGCTGCGAACCGAGCTGTCTCCTTACCTTAAGAGACGAATACCCCGATCTGGTCGGCGGGGATGACGCGGAGGCGGTGGCGCAAAACAGCTTTCTGTTCGAGGAGTTCATGCTGCGCGTCCTGTCCGAAAAGCCGCTTGCCTTCAAATCCGATCTGATCAAGGCGATCTTTCACGGCCACTGCCACCAGAAGGCGCTGGCCGGAACGAAGCCTTCCATGGAACTCCTGAAGCGGGCCGGGGTGGAGGCCGAAGAGCTGGACAGCGGGTGCTGCGGCATGGCCGGGGCCTTCGGCTATGAATCCGAGCATTACGAAATCTCCATCGCCCTGGCTCGGAGAAAGCTGATCCCGGCCATCCGATCCACCCCAGAAGATACCCTCATCATCTCCGACGGAACCTCCTGCCGCCAGCAGATTCACCAGTTGTCCGGAAGGCGCGCCCTCCATATCGCCGAAGTGATCCAACGACGCCTGGCAAACGCCCAAAAGGATAAAACTTCACCATAACCGACAGCCCGAACCTGCCTGGAGTTCATCCGTGCCAAGCTTTCGATGCCCTTCCCCTGGGGGCGCACTGCTACCGTCTGGAGCCGGGCGGGTGCCCGATTTTCGAGGGCGGCAACTGCGCTTCGGATGATCTTCTCGGGACCTCCCACCGATCCCTGATCGGCCTGACCATTGAGGACGAGGAGCCTGTCCGCACGATGGCCGCCCGCACCCTGGAATCTCACGGCTACCGCGTCCTGACTGCCCCGGACGCAAAAAGCGCCCTGACGGTCGCCGATCCGGCCGACCTGCTTATCACCGATGTCATCATGCCCCGGATGAGCGGCCCTGACCTGGCCCAGGCCATGCTCAAGCGATCCCCCGGCCTGAAAGTCCTCTATATCTCCGGCTACACCACCAGCGACCTGTCGCACACCGACCTGCCCTTCGGAGGCGGCAACCTCCTCACCAAGCCCTTCACCCCGGCCCTTCTGGCCCTGAAGGTGCGCGAAGTGCTGGATGCAAAGGAATTCGGGTATGGGGCGTTTACTTATCCGCTGAGGCAGATGTGTAGGGCGGGCGAATATCCACCTGCCCTACACACCCGTTATTCCTTCGCCCCGAAGCAGGAATCTTCCCCGGCCTCCCGAATAGGAAGTAAAAACCCTTGAAGGAGGTTCCCATGCCCGATTACCAGCCGCTTGACCTGACTTCCTTCTATAACGCCGGGCCGGAAGTGTACGGGGAGAATGGCCGCTCTCCGGTCGGCAAACAGCTTTTTCACGGGCTGCCTTTCTCTATAGGAGAAGGCCCTTCTTTTATCGCCTTCGGGCCGGGGCTTTCGGAAGGGCCGGTGGAAATCCCGGTGGGATGCGCGGCCCGCACCCTCATCTTCGCCCATGCGCTGCTGGAATCCGAGATCGAGGCAGGCGGGCCGGTGGGAGCGGAGGTCGCTTCCTACACTGTCCGATATGAGGACGGGGAGGCGGCGGCGCTTCCGGTCCGGGAACGCTTCGAGATCGGGCACTGGCCGCAAGGCTGGGGGCAAGGCCCTTTCCTGGCCTGGCCCGACCGGAAAAACGGCCTGCACGACCGCTACCAGGGGCACTGGTGGGCGACGGGATTCCGCCAGACGGAGGTGGCCCAGGGCTGGCCGCAGGGCTATTTCCTCTGGCCCTGGCGCAACCCTTCCCCGGAAAAGCCCATCCGCTCCATCGTCGTCAAGCCTGTTTCGGGCCAGAAGTTCGTGCTAGCGGCGGTCACCCTGGGGCATCCGGCGGAAGACCCCTTTGTCCGCACCCCGGCCCGCGAGGTGCTGCTGACCCTTCCCCAGTCGGAGGATGCGGAGAAGCGGTTCTCCCTGGCCGTGGAGGTGGACCGGGGCGTGGCGACCTACCCCTACCTGCTTCCCGAAACAGGGACGGAAAGCTTTCTGGAGGACGCCTTTGCAGGCTGGGGCCAGACTGCCAACCGGAAGAGCAGCCCGGCCTATGTGGAGATTGCCGCGATCCCTTCCGCCACCGTATCGGTCAGGCAGGGGGAGGAGGAGCTGGGCCGGGTCGGATGGGCGGATCTTCAGGAAAAGCGGACGGTGGAGCCTTCCCCGCGCCTGAAGGTGGAAGTGCTGCCGGAAGGCCGGAACTGGGTGCATACCACCGTTCTGGATGAGGATACCGGCCAGCCGATCCCCTGCCGCGTCCACTTCCGTTCTGTGCGGGGCATCCCCTACGCCCCGCACGGCCATCACGCCCACATCAATTCCGATATGGGGACCTGGCATATCGATGTCGGCGGAGACCTCCGGCTAGGCCAGACGACCTATGCCTATATCGACGGGCGGTGCCAGGGCTGGCTTCCTCGCGGGGAGATCATTGTAGATGTGGCGCGGGGATTCGAATACAAACCTTTGCGGGCCAAAGTGACCATCCAGCCGGGCCAGCGGGAGCTGGTTTTGAAACTCAAGCGGTGGGCCAACCTCAATGAAGAGCGGTATTTCTCCGGGGATACCCACGTCCACTTCCTATCCACCCGGGGGAGCCACCTGGAGGCTTCGGGGGAGGACTTGAATGTGGTGAACCTGCTGCAATCCCAGTGGGGGCACCTTTTCACCAATACGGAGGAGTTTACCGGAGAACCGAGCGTTTCCGGAGACGGGCGCACCATCGTTTACGCCAGTCAGGAAAACCGCCAGCATATCCTGGGGCATATGATCCTGCTCGGTCTGAAGGAGCCGGTCATGCCCTGGTGTTCCGACGGCCCGGATGAGGCGGAGATGGCGGGCACGATGGAAACCACGCTTTCCCACTGGGCCGACGCCTGCCACCGCCAGGGCGGGACCGTGGTGATCCCCCATTTCCCCAACCCCAACTGCGAGCCTGCGGCCCTGATCGCCACAGGCCGGGTGGACGCCCTGGAGATGGCCGCCTGGCACGGGGATTACAACCATATCGAATACTACCGCTACTTGAACGGCGGCTACCGCATCCCCCTGGTGGGCGGCACGGACAAGATGACCAGCGAGGTTCCGGTGGGCCTTTCGCGCACCTATGTCTACATCCCGGAGGGCGAACCCTTCACCTATAACAACTGGTGCAAATACCTGAAGCTCGGGAACACCTTCGTCTCCGCCGGGCCGATCCTCCGCTTCACGGTGGACGGGCAGCCCATCGGCAGCACGCACCGGCTGTCCGGCCCGGGAACCGTGGAGGTGGAGGCTTCGGTGAAGTCCATCTTCCCGGTGCATACCCTGGAAATCGTGCAGCAGGGCCGAGTGATCGCCTCTACCCAGGAGGCGTCAGGCTCCCGAGAGATGCGCCTCACAACAACGCTCAGGGTGGAGGGAAATACCTGGCTGGCGGCCCGCTGCGGAGGCCCCGGCTACAGGCCCGTTCCCCATCACGACGAATGGGCGCGGGGCGTAATGGCCCATTCCTCCCCCGTCTATATCGCGGTCGGCGGAGACTACCGGCTCTTCGATACGGCGACGGCACAGTATATGCTGACCCTCCTAGACGGCGGCCTCTCCTACATCCGCCAGCGAGCGACCCACAGCGCCCCCGGCACGGCGCTTCACCCGCACGGCGAGGAAGACCACCGGAGCTACCTGGAGCGCCCCTTCCACGAGGCCATCGCCGCCGTCCACCGCAAGATGCACGAAGCAGGGGTGGCGCATTAAGGGGAGTCCTATGGTGGATAAACGGTCATACATCGATGCAGTCTGCGAGCGGAGCGAAGCAATCTCCGGCGGTGTAAAAAACGAGATGGCTTCGTCGCTTCGCTCCTCGCAGACTGCATCGATAGAACCCTATTTGCTCCTGTGAACCTTAAAATGTTTCAATTATTCTCTTGCTAACCCAAGTTGCCCCCTCGCCCGGTGCCGTTTTCCGCGGTAGGGGCGCGATGCATCGCGCCCCATAGCGATCCAGATCAGGGTGACTGTCCCGCCGGGGCGGGGTGCGGGACTTTGGCAGACCGTTCCCTAACCCCCCGGCCCCCTTCCCGAAACGGGAAGGGGGAGTGGATGATGCCGTCAATGACCGCACCCTCTCTCCCCCTCTCCCCGGAGGCGCTCCGGCGCATCCCTTGGGTTTCGGGGAAAGGGGCCAGGGGAGGGCGGTCACCCAGGCCAGGGGAGAGCGGTCACCCCTCCCCCAGGAGCGGAGGATGTTTTACCTTATCTGGATCGCGATGGGGCGTGATAAATCGCGCCCCTACCCCGCATCGGCCTCAATTCGGGTGGGCAGCAACTCGGGTTATTGCTACAATCACCCACCAAAGGAGGTAGTTTTCTTGACAGCAAAAGAGCGATATCTGGAGACGCTTCTCTTCGGGAAGCCGGACAAGGTGCCCTTTTCGCCGGGGGGGCCGCGGGAGTCGACCCTGAGAGCCTGGCGTGAGCAGGGTCTGCCGGAGGGGAAAAACTATTTCGAGGCCGTCTGCGAGACGGTCGGGATGCCCGTACCGGAGGGCGGCATGGAGTGGATCCCGGTATCTTTCCAGATGATTCCGCAGTTCGAGGAAAAGGTGCTGGAACATAGAGACGGACACTACGTGGTGCAGGACTGGATGGGGGCCATCACCGAGATCTCCGATGAGTTCGACTACACCTACATCCGGGCCGCTCGAGACTTCGTGACCCGCAAGTGGCACCGCTTCCCGGTGCAGACCCGCGAGGACTGGGAGCGAATGAAGGAGCGTTTCCGGCTGGATACCCCGGGGCGATTCGCAGAGGATTTCGCCGGACGGTGCGCCGAGATCCGGAAGCGCGGCCTCCTGACGACCACCCATGTCAACGGCCCCTTCTGGCAGCTTCGCGAATGGTGCGGCTTCGAGGGCCTCTGCACCCTCTTCATCGACGACCCGGAGTTCGTGCGGGAGATGGTCGTCTTCTGGCAGGAGTTCGTGGCGCAGATTCTGGAGCGGATCACGGCGCAGTTGACCCTGGGCAGGCTGGGCATTTCGGAGGATATGGCCTACAAGGCCCACAGCATGATCTCCCCCGCCATGACCCGTAAATACCTTCTCCCCTGCTACGAGCGGTGGGTCGGCATCGTCAAAAAGGGCGGCGGGCAGTTGATCGATATGGATTCCGACGGGTATATCGGAGAGCTGATCCCGATCTGGATCGATGCAGGGATCAATGTCTGTTGCCCTATCGAGGTCGCCGCCCACAACGATATCGTGGAGTTCCGGGAGCGATTCGGAAAAAAGATGGCCTATACCGGCGGCATCGATAAGCGGGCGATGGCGAAAGGCGGGGTCGTGATGGAGGCGGAGGTGATGCGAGTGGTTCCCTCACTCTTCCAGGACGGCGGATTCATCCCCGGCTGCGACCACGGCGTCCCCCCGGACATCTCCTGGCCCGATTTTATCGAATACAGCCGCCTGCTGGCAAAATTGTGCGGGTGGGTTAAGTAGGCTATCTCAATCGAGGAGGATCATCATGGCTCGCGCACTATGGGTGAGTATGGCGTTCGTCTGCCTGAGCGGAACGGTGGCGTCCTCTGCGCCGTGGACGAAGTGGCAGAACAGTCTGAAGCCGGGAGGGAAGCCCGCTCCGGCGCTGGCGCTGGCGGCGGGCGGGAAGACGGATTACCGCATCATCGTGGGGGCTTCGGCCTCTTCGGAGGAGTTGAAGGCTGCCGAAGACCTGGCCCTGTGGCTCAAAGAGATAACCGGGGCGGTTTTCCCGATTCGCAAAGATTCCGAGCCGGTGAAAAAAAAAGAGATTTCTATCGGGAAGACGAACCGGCTTGTGGAAACAAAAGGCATCGCGGGTCAAGACCTGGGGGGCGAGGGATACACCATCGCCGTCCGGGGCCAAACGCTTTACCTGCTGGGCGGGACCGGGCGAGGCCCGATCAATGCCGTCTATGCCCTGCTTGAGGAGGACCTGGGCTGCCGGTGGTATGCGGGCAGTAGCAGCCGCATCCCGAAGGCCCCTTCCCTGAAGACAGCCGTGGCGACGCGCACCATCGTGCCCGCGCTGGAGATCCGGGACCCCTTCTACCGGGTCGCCTTCGATGGAACCTGGTCGCTCAGGAACCGCACCAACGCTCCCTCCGCAGTGGTTCCCGAGAAGTGGGGCGGGAATGTGGATTACGCCCTCTTCGTCCATACGGTTCACAGCCTGGTCCCGCCCTCCGAATACTTCGACAAGCATCCGGAGTATTTCATGATGGACGGCTCCGGCAACCGGATCACCCAGCAGCTCTGCATGACCAATCCGGAGGTGGTCCGCATCGCCACCGAGAGCGTCCTCAAAACCCTGAAAGAGCATCCGTATTCGGAGATCATCAGCGTTTCCAAGATGGACGGGGGCGGCTCGTGCGTCTGCCCCAACTGCAAGGCGCTCGACGATGCCGAAGGGACGAATGCGGCCAGCCTCCTCTTCTTTGTCAACAAGATCGCCGAGGTGGTGGAGAAGGAATATCCGAAGGCCGTGGTGGATACCCTGGCCTACCTGGAGACCGTCGGGCCGCCGAAGACCATCCGCCCTCGCAAGAATGTGGCGATCCGCCTCTGCACCGATAACTGCATGTGGTCGCATCCCTTCACCCCCGCCCGGGAGATCGAGGCGTTCGACCAGGCCCTCAAGGGCTGGGCGGCCATCCACGACCGGATCCATATCTGGGACTACTGTGTCAACTTCAGCCACTACACGGCCCCGATGCCCAACATGCATGCCATCGCGGACAACATCCGATATTTCTCGCGAAACCATCTGCGCGGCATCATGGAGCAGGGAGCCTACCAGTCGCCCGGCTCGGAAAGAGACCTGCTCCGGTCCTGGGTCTTCGCAAAGCTGATGTGGGATCCCACCCTGGACATGGATGCGCTCACCCAGGATTTCATCTGGGGCTATTTCGGGAAGGCGGCCCCGGCCATCGCGGAATATAACGCGCTCCTGGAGGCGGCAGGCCGCCAGCACGCGGAAGCCCTCAAAAACCCGCCGGGCGGCATCCGCTACCCGATGGATACGGTCTTCCTCTCTAAAGAGTTTCTCGACCGGGCCAGCGCCCTCTACGACCGGGCCGAAAAGCTGGCCGAAAACGACGAGATCCGCGCTCGCGTGGAGCAGGACCGCATCCCCATCCTCTATGTCCTCCTGAGCCGCGGCCTGGAATTCGTCGGTCCATCCTACCCCGACCTGATCGAGCGATTCGAGAAAACGGCCCGCGCGGTCGGCCTTACCCACATCGCCGAAGGCCCGCCCGATGTGGAAGCCCGTATCCGCTCCTGGAAAGACGCCTGGCGAGCCGCCCAGGAAGGGAAGCCGTAGCTCTACGCTCTGAAACAGTTGCGCTTTCGGCCCGGCTCAGCCTCCCTGCCGGGATCGAAGCATAACCATTTCTCAGTTTCGCGCCATTTCCCTCCATTTGACAATCTACCCCAGAATGCATATAATGGAATCATGAGGAGGGGTGGCGATGTCACCGGGAATCCGCATACTGCTGTGGATCTGGTCGGGATTGGCCGGGCTGGGGGGCATAACATGCCTGGCGCTGGCCTTCAGAAGCCGCGCCGCCTCCCGCCTGCGATGGTCTTCGGCGGCCCTCGCGTTTGCCTTGATGGCCGCCGCCGCTTTCTGGGGAGCCGCCCGGACGCAGCAGCCCCGGGCGCGGGACCGCTATTACGCCGCCCTGGACGACAAGCGGCGCGGCGACCTTGAATCCGCCCGTCAAAAACTGCGGGAAGCCCTCCGGATGAACCCCGGAGATCCCGCCGTGCGCCAGGAGATTGAGACTCTATCCCGACCCGCCCGCCCCGGTAGAAAAGAAGCATCCTTTCGGCCCACCGCCGACGCCGGAACCGGCCCCGGATCCCAAGAAAAGCCCTGGCACCCTTTCCACGACCCCAGCCCTGTCAAAATTACGGCCTATCGCCTCCGGGTGGCCCTCCGGCCCGAGGCGCACGGCCTGTCGGCCCGGGCCGACCTGACCCTGAGGGCGGCCCGATCTGTCCCGGAGATCCCGCTCAGCCTGGGGCTGGAGTTTCGCGTCACCGGGGCGCTCGACCCTTCGGGCAGGACGGTATCTGCCCGCCACACCAACGATTTACTCGTCCTCCGGGACAGGCTGCGGCAGGGAGAGAGAAAAACCTACCGGATTCTCTGGAAGCGAGCCGGAACAGGGGAGCGTCTCCAGGGCGGGGACGCCATCTCTCCCCGGGGTTCCTACCTTCGTCCGGAGGCGCGGTGGTATCCTGCCACCGGAGAACTGGATTTCCACAGCCCGGTGCGGCTGGCTCTGACCCTTCCGCAGGGGTATGCCGGCGTTTCGATGGGCAGGCGCATTCCGGCCCCTCGGATCGGGGAAAGCGCCTCCATCGTCTGGGAAACCGAACGCCCGGCAGCCATGATTCCTCTGGCCGCAGGCCGCTATGCGGTCAAGAGCTTGGTATCCGGGGCTGTGTCGATCCAGACCTATCTCTTCCCTCGCCACAAGCGCCGCGCTGACGCCTATCTTCAGGAGGCCCGCTCGATTCTAGCCTTTTACGCCTCCCGGTTCGGCCCCTACCCTTTCAAAAAACTGGCGATTGCCGAGATCCCCTACTTTCCGGGCGGCTATGGCTCCACCTCCCTCCTGATGCTCACCGAGGACAGCTTCGATGAGAAGGCGCTTCCGGGCGGCTTTCTGGCGCTCGAGATCGCGCACCAGTGGTGGGGCAACTCCGTCTTTCCCCAGGGGCCTGGCTGCGACTGGCTCTCCGAAGCCTTCGCGGAATACGCCTCCTATCTCTACATGGAACATAAAGGCGGGAAACCCGCTCTAAAGAAAAGAAGTGTCTGCGCGATGCCGCCCGTTCCTACTGGGCCGACACCCTCAAGGGCTACGAGGAGTCGATAGCCGAAACCGACCCCTACGACCAGGCAGGGGCCTACCGGGGCGTGATCTACTTCAAAGGAGCCTATGTCCTCCATTCCCTGCGCTCCGTGGTGGGCGATAAGGCGTTCTTCCGCATCCTGCGGGCCGCAGCGAGCAGACACGCCCACGGCAAGCTCGATATCGAAACTTATGTCGCGCTCAGCAAGGAAGTATCGGGCAGGCCCTTGAATGATTTCTTCGACGCCTGGCTGCGCCGCAGCGGGGCCATGCGCCTGAGCTACGGCTATACGGCCTCCCCGGGCGGCGTCGGCGCAACACAAGTGCGCCTGACCATCCGCCAGGAGGGAACGGTTTATTCCGTCCCCCTGCAAGCGGCCCTGACCACCGACCGGGGCCGTTACATCGAAACGGTCCAATTCCAGGGCAGCCGGCAGACCTTAACGCTCGAAGTTCCCGGCGCGGTCTCTTCCGTGGATATCGACCCGGAGGAACAGTAGCTCAAATACACGCCGCGCCTGCTCGGTTCCGATGAAGCGGTGGATAATCCTGCGCCGTCCGTAAGGAGGTAAGCCCAATGCAAGTGAGACGCCCCGCTGTGGCCGATATGTTTTATGCGGGGAATGCGGCCTCCCTGCGCGATCAAGTGGAAGGCTGCTTTACCGGCCCGCTCGGGCCGGGCCTGATTCCCGAAGTGAGGCAGGCCCCTCTGAAGGGCCTCTCCGGGCTGGTGGTTCCCCATGCCGGGCTGATGTATTCCGGCTACGCCGCCGCCCACGCCTATGCGGCCCTGGCTGCCTGCGGAACGCCGGACCTAGCCGTTCTCATCGGGCCGAACCATACCGGATGCGGCGAGCCGGTGGCGGTTATGGCAGAAGGGATTTGGCAGACACCCCTCGGCGATGTCGAGATCGATGAGGTGGCGGCCCGGAGCCTGCTGGAAGGCTGCGGTCTGGTGGCCGACAGCCCCCTGGCCCACCGCTCGGAGCATTCCCTGGAGGTGCAAATTCCGTTCCTCCAGTATCTTTACGGCAATACCTTCAAGATTCTGCCTCTGGCGCTGGGAATTTACCCCGGCTCCGGGGAAGCGTGGCCTGCGGCCCGGCAGATCGGGGACGCCCTCGCGGAAGCCGTTCGAGGCCGCCGCGCCGTGCTGGTGGCAAGCACGGATTTCACCCACTACGAAAGCAAGGCCCGCGCCGCCGCCCTGGACCGCTACGCCCTGGATGCCATCGAGAAAATGGATCCGGTCGGCCTGCTCGATGCTGTCTCCCACCATTCGATCACTATGTGCGGCGCGCTCCCCACATCCGCCGTGATGGCCGCCTGCCTGAAGCTGGGAGCCTCCTCGGCTCGCTTTCTCACCTATTACTGCTCCGGCGATATCCTGGGCGATACCCGTGAGGTCGTCGCCTACGGGGCCTTCACCCTTCAGTGAAGCGAATCCGATATTTATAAGGGGGGCTTTCTTTGGTCTTCAACTGGGTCGATATCGTGATCCTGTGCCTGTTCGCCCTGATCGTGGCGCTGGAGGCCCGGCGGGGGTTCGGACGCGCCCTGATCGATGCCATCGGGTTCTTCGGAGTCCTGAAGATCACAACACTGATGTATCCTGCCCTGTCACGCTCGATCTCGCTTTCCTCCGACCCGAACACCAATCAGGCGGCCTGTTTTGCCATCCTGTTCGTGATGGGCAGCGCGGTCGTTCTGTATATCGGCAAGCTGCTCTACGGCTACTCTCTCATCACCCTGGAGGTTTTCGACCCGATACTGGGCTTTGTCCTGGGTCTGGTCATCGCGACCATCGTATCTCACCTCTTCGTCCGCTTCCTGCTGATCGCCCTGACGTCTCAGCATGTCGGCCCGGATATCCTCGCCCGATCCGCCCTGGGGGAGGAACTGCTGGGCTTCGATTCCTACCACCGCGTTCTGAACGCCCTTTACAACCTGGGCGAATAGTTCCGGTCAGGGCTGTTTCAAAGGCATCGGTTGGGCAAAGCACCCCGCCTTTGTCCCCTCTCCTGGACGCCTCCTTCGGAGGCTAGGCGAGGGGGAGGCGACTTACCTACCCGCTCCCGGTCGCCAGACTCCCTCTCCACCCAGGAGAGGGATGGCCGGGGCGGGAGAGGTGCTTTTGAAACGACTTTGATACAGCCCTGGATTCCGGTTGACAACCCCTTGACGCCTATAGTAGAATTAGGCATATCTACAAGGGAGTGGAAAGGAGGCGAACCATATGCGACAGCGCCCGGCGGCTGCGGGGGCTGCCGTCCTGATGATGGCAGGATTCCTGCTCATGGCAGGCGGAGCCTTCGGCAAGCAAAGCCCGTATGTTCAGGGAGACAGGGTTTCCGACGTCGCCCTCAAAGACGTGAACGGCAAGCGCATCAAGCTTTCCCAGTTCAAGGGGAGGCCGATCCTGATCAACTTCTTCGCCCACTGGTGAGGGCCTTGCAACGAGGAGGCTCCTCGTTTGGAAAAAGCGTATCATAAACGCTTCGGCAAGAAATTGCAGGTCATCGGCGTTGCGATTGCGGCCCAGGGAGATCCGGTGAAGGTAGCTCGGGATTTCAAAGCTAAGCACCGGCTGACTTATCCGATCCTGGTCGATACCGATAATTCCATCGCCAGGCAGTTCGGAGTTCAGGTAGTACCGACAAACGCCGTGCTGGACAAAGGCCGTAAAATCGTATACATGCAATCAGGTTTTGACGAGAAAGCTATCGAGCATGCCGTCAAATCGGTCATTCCGAAAAAATAGCGAGAGCCGCAGGCCAGGCGTTCGCCTGGTCTGCGGGTTCTATCAACGAAAACGGGGCCGCGCCGCCTGCGGCTTTGTTGCAAGGAGTGTACGCCTATGCTCTACGCCACTATCAGCGTCGACTGTGAGTCCGCCAACCACAGCCGGTGCTACACCAAGAGCCTGATCGAAGTCTCCGAAGCCTGTGAAATCCCCCTCAACTGGATGCTCCGCGTATCCGCCAGCGACCCTCTCGCCAACGCCAAACTCTACTATGAAGACTACTTCCACCGCATCCCGGCCTGGCACGAATATGGGCTTCATGTCCATTTCGAGTCTGAGAGCGGCTACATCCGGGAACCCCAGCATCGGGCCAACCTGATCCGCCTGGGGAAGGAGATCCTCAAACAGCACCATATCAAGCCGACCAGCTTCATCGCCGGGCATTACGCCCTGGAGCCTTCGGATGTTCCTGTCCTGGAAGATATCGGCATCCTGGTCGACGGCAGCCCCGCACCCGGGCTGATCCATCAGGAATCCGTCGATTGGTCGGACGCGCCCATCGCGCCCTATCATCCCGATCCTGACCGCATCAAGGAAGCAGGCAGAAGTAGCCTGCTCATCGTTCCACTCGCCACCCATGAGGGAAAGGCCGCCTACCTGGGCGGGAACGGGAAGAACGGCGCGGAAGGGGGAGACTGCGCTTTCGAGGCCGTCCGCCCCATCCTGGAATGGCACAGCGACCACACCCGCTATCTCAGCCTCCGCACCCAGGACACGGCGGACTGCGCCGATACCCTGATGCAAACAGTGGCCTTCCTGAAAGAAAAGGGCGCTCTCTTCGTTACCCTGACACAGATGCACAGCATAGTCGATTTCGAGAGCAGCCGGAGCTAGATGCTCTATCCCCTCCTGCGGTTCTTGGGGCGATGGCTGGCCCGGGCGGCCTTCGGGGTGTGCGGGGGCATCCGGGCCGAGGGGCGGGAGCATGTCCCTGCCACCGGGGGCGTCCTCTTCACCCCCAACCACATCAGCGATTCCGACCCGCTGGCCGTCTTCTGGGCCTGCCCCCGCCCCGCCTGGTTCATGGCGAAAGAGGAACTCTTTTCCATCCCCGCCCTCGGCCCCTTCATCCGCCTCTTTCGCGCCTTCCCCGTCAAGCGCGATTCGGCGGACAGAACCGCCCTGCGCCGGGCGGAAGAGATTCTGGGGGCCGGGGAATGCCTGGTCGTCTTCCCGGAAGGGCGCATCAGCGAAACAGGAGCGATCCAGCCGATCCAGCCGGGTGTCGCCCTCATCGCTCTGCGGACAGGGGTGCCGGTCGTGCCGGTCGCGGTTCGCGGCACGAACCGGGTGCTGCCCTATGGCAGGCTGCTCCCCCGCCGCGGCGGGCGCGTCACCGTCACTTTCGGGACGCCGCTTTCCTTCGCAGATTTGAAAGGGAAGCGCGGCGCGACCGCGACCGCGGCGGAGCGCATCGCCGCCGCGATTGCCGCATTGCTGGGGGTGGAGCCTCCTCCCATTGCGGGGCAGGCATCCCCTGCCTCGCCGCCGACCGCTGGAGAGGAACCCGAGGCTAAGGGATGACCTTTCCCTGATCGGCGGTGGAGATGAATTCCATCTTATCATCAGAAGGATCGATACCGATAGCCCGGATGCTGCACGCCGCAATTGGGCGGATGCCCAGCGATTCGGCTTTGGCGTAGAGTTCATCGCTTTCCGCGCCCGGGTTGAGATAGACTTCCCGGATGCCTTTTTGCGCCACTTCCTCGATGACTTGCAGGCCCACCACAGGTGGCACATAGAAGCTGGCCGTCTCCACCGGCTCCGGGATATCGAGAACCGATTTGTATACGGTCAGCCCTTCGATCTCTTTTTCTTTCGGATTCACCGGAAAAACCTTATACCCCTCCGACCCGTAGGCGCGGACGGCTTTGTTCCCGAACTTCGCCCGGTCCGCCGATGCGCCGATAATGGCGATACTTTTCGGTTCCATCGAAAACCTCCTTGCGGATACAAATATGAATTTACCGTCCTGCCCCGACTGCGGGGCCAGCCGGACGCAGGTTTATACGATCAAGCAGGGCTTGCGCCTCCTGCAATGCGGCCCATGCAGGCTGATCTGGCTCGATAACCCGGCCATCGAGAGCGAATCGTTCCAGGACGCCTACCCTTCCGCCTATTTCGAGGGCTACGAACGGCGATGGCAGCGCAAGTTCGCCACCGATCTGAAGCGTCTGAAATGGCTGGCCCGCTTTCATAAACCGGGTTCCTCTCTGGATATCGGCTGCTCGGTGGGCCATTTCGTCGCCGCGGCCCGGAGCCTCGGCTGGAACGCCTGCGGCGTGGAGCCTTCGCAGGCGGCCACAGCCCTGGCCCGACAAAAGGGGCTGAATGTGGCATGCGGCTTTTTAGAAGAGATCGGCTTCCCTGAGTCCGGGTTCGATATGGTCTCCCTCTGGCACGTCCTGGAGCATGTCCCCTACCCCCGCCACATTTTGGAAGAGGTCTTCCGCATCCTCGCTCCCGATGGCATCATCGTTCTCGCAACCCCGAATATCGCTCACCCCTTCGCCCGCCTGATGGGATCCCGCTGGCGGCACATTCATTCCCACCACCTCTACTATTTTACCCCGGATTCCCTCAAATCCATGCTCCGGAGCGCCGGCTTCCGCATCGAAGCCTGTCAGGCATTCGGCTGGCATACTCCCATGCTGGTCGTGGCCCGTGCAATGAAAGCCGCAAACGATAACCGTTAGGAAGATCGGCAGCCCGCCCCGCCGCGCATGGTCTGAACTCCGCTTGACGAAATCGCCCTTCCTCAATTATCCTTATAAACAGGCGCAGCAAGCCGATCAGATCAGTTGGGAGCGAGCCTGTGAAGAAACGAAAAAACGCCGGACGCGTTGCGAAGGAGCCTGTCAAAACCGTGCAGGAAGCATCGGTTCCCAGCGTCCATCCGCCCCGGTCCAGGATCGGGCAGTGGCTTCTGGAAGGGGGCAGGCCGGAGGAAAGCGGCCACGAACACAAAACGCAACGCCCCTGGTATGCCGTGCTGTGGCTGACCGGGGTGGATTATTTCTCCACTCTCGGCTACCAGCCCGGCATCGCCCTGCTGGCGGCGGGGATGCTCTCCCCTGTCGCCACCGCCATCTTGGTGGCGGTCACCCTCTTCGGGGCGGTTCCCATCTACTCGCAGGTGGCGGGGCGCTCTTACGCCGGGCAGGGCAGTGTCGCTATGCTGGAGCGGCTCCTGCCGGGCTGGCTGAGCAAAATCTTCGTGCTGGTGCTGCTCGGATTCGCCAGCACCGATTTTGTCATCACCATGACCCTCTCCGCCGCCGATGCCGCGCAGCATATGGTGGAAAACCCCCTCCTCCACCGCTTTCTCGGGGAGGCCCGCGTCGAAATTACCCTCGTCCTCCTGGCGCTCCTGGCGGCGGTCTTTCTGAAGGGTTTTGGGGAAGCCATCGGGGTGGCGGCCGCTGTGGCGATTCCCTATATCCTGCTGAATATCGTGGTGGTGGCGAGGGGATTCTGGGAAGTGATGAACCATCCGGAACACCTGGCGCGGTGGACGGAGGCTCTTGCCGTCAGGGGCGACCCGGTTGCCGTCCTCCTGGCCGCCGGGCTGATCTTTCCCCGCCTGGCCCTGGGGCTCAGCGGTTTCGAGACCGGAGTGACCGTGATGCCTCTGGTCAAGGGCGACCAGCCCGATCCCCCCGGGGCCGTCCCGGTGGAACGGATCCAGGCTACCCGGAAGCTGCTCCTCAGCGCGGCCCTTTTGATGAGCGTGATGCTCCTGGCAACCAGTTTCACCACCACACTCCTGATCCCCGAGGAAGCCTATCGAAAAGGCGGCCCGGCGGCGGGCAGGGCGATGGCCTATATCGCCCACCACCTGATGGGCCACACTGTCGGCAGCCTCTACGACATCTCGACCATCCTGATCCTCTGGTTCGCCGGAGCCTCGGCGATGGCCGGAATGCTCAACCTGATCCCCCGTTACCTGCCGCGCTACGGCATGGCCCCCCGATGGGTGGCCTATGTCCGCCCCCTGGTACTCGTTCTGTTCGCCGTCGATGTGCTGGTGACCCTTATGTTCAAGGCCGATGTGGAAGCCCAGGGGGGCGCTTACGCGACAGGCGTCCTGACCCTCATCCTTTCCGCAGCGGTCGCGGTATCCCTGGCCCTCTGGGAAGAGGCCCGGCAGGAGAGGCGCTTCCCGGGAGCCAGCTTCTATTTTATGCTGATGATCCTGGTGTTCGCCTATACCCTTGTGGACAATGTGATCGGTCGCCCTGAAGGGATGATCATCGCCTCCGTCTTTATCGTTTCGATCCTGATCCTGAGCGGCCTGTCGCGCTACCTGCGGGCCACGGAGCTTCGGGTGGAAAGCCTGACCTTCGAGGACGAGGCATCGGCTGCCCTCTGGCCGACCCTGATCGGCAAAAAGGTGAACCTGGTTCCCCTCAAAATCTGCAATGAGGCCGCCTGCCGCCGCAAGGAGGCCGATATCCGCCGCTTCTACCGGATCCACGGCCCCTTGGCTTTCCTGCACGTCTACCTGAGCGACGACCGCAGCGAGTTCCTCAGCCCCTTGCGCCTCAAAATCCGGCGTACCGGTGAAAACTATGCCATAGAGGTCTTCTGCGCGGTCGCCATCGCCAACACCATCGCCTACATCAGCGAGGTTTTAGACCCCATCAGCATCATCCTCGGCCTCACTCGCCGCAATCCGGTGGTGCAGGCCCTGCAATATCTTCTCTTCGGCGAGGGCGAAACCGGCATCCTGGTCTACGAAATCCTCCTCCGCTACTGGAACTGGACCCCCGAAGACGACGTGCGCCCCCTGATCTTCCTGATGAGCGAGTGAAAGAGGAGGGGCCCGCCCTGCCGGCTATTCTCTGCCCTCCCCGAAACTCATCGCATTCAGGTCCTTGATCAGGCGGGCCGTTGCCTGGCCGAGGGCCATTGCGGTTTTGATGATTTCCGCCCAGTCGCCGCTTCCCCCGATGGATTCCAGGGCCGCCGCCGTCTCGCGGGCCTGCTCCGCGCCGAGGTTGCCGAAGGAGCTTTTCAGGCTGTGAGCCGCCCTTGTTAGAGCCTTGCTATCCCGACCGGCGACCGCCTGCTCGATGGCCGCCATCATGACAGGCGCATGGGCGACAAAGATATCGATGAGTTCCTTCAAGAGAGCCGGATCGCCGCCGACGTGAGAGAGGGCGATGTCGCTGTCGAAGGACGGCTCGCGCTCGGGTTCCGGGCCGGCCTCCGCCACCGGGCCGGGGGAGATCGTCAGCATGTGGACCAACGCGATAAGCTCCTGGGGCTGGAAGGGCTTGGAGATATAGGCGTCCATCCCGGCCTCCAGGCATTTTTCCCGGTCGCCGGTCATGGCATGGGCGGTCATGGCGATGATGGGGATGTGGCCTCCGGTGGCCTGCTCCTTTTCCCGGATGATCCGGGTGGCCTCGTAGCCGTCCACTTCCGGCATCTGGACATCCATCAGGATCAAATCGAAGGACTGCTCTTCCAGAAGGTCGAGGGCCTCCCGCCCGTTTTCCGCTATCGCCACTGTGTGCCCCTGCTTTTCAAGGATCCTCACTGCCAGCCTCTGGTTGATGAGATAATCTTCCGCCAGCAGGATGTGCATGCCGCCCGTCGCCTGCGCGGGAACTGGCTCCTCCGGCTCCGGGAGAGCCTCCGCTCCGGTCGCCTCCAGGGACGATAGAATCGTGTCCAGCAGTTCCGACTGTTTGACCGGCTTGGTCAGATAGGCCGCGATGCCCGCCTCCCTTTGCCGGTCGCGGCTGCCGGACTGCCCGGCGGAAGAGAGCATGATGATCGGCGTTTCGGTCATCTGGGGGTGCTGGCGGATCAACTCGGCCAGAGAGAACCCGTCCATTTCGGGCATCATGGCATCGAGCAGGATCAGAGCATAGGGACGGCCCACGGTCAGGGCGTCCTCCAGTTTCTCCAGAGCCACCGCTCCCCCGGAAGCCGAGACCGGCCTCATGTCCCAGTTGGTCAGCATTTCCTCCAGGATGCGCCGGTTGGTGGCATTGTCGTCCACCACCAGCACAGGCAGCCCGTAGACCGCCTGGCGGGTCAGGGGCTCCGCAAGATCCTCCTCCCGGACGCCGAACGGCACGGAGAAATGAAAGTGGCTTCCGAACCCCTCCTCGCTTTCGACCCAGATGCGGCCTCCCATCACATTCACCAGCTGAGAGGAGATCGCCAGCCCCAGGCCTGTCCCCTCGAAGCGGCGGGTCATGGAGCTGTCGATCTGGGTGAAAGCCTCGAAGATCAGCCTCTGCTTGTCCTCTGGGATGCCGATGCCCGTGTCGCTCACCGTGAAGCGAATGAAGACGACATCATTCTCCAGCTCCTCGGCCTCCACGGAAACGACCACTTCTCCTTCATCGGTGAATTTGATGGCATTGCCGACCAGATTGACCACGATCTGCCGCAGCCTGCCGGGGTCTCCCAGAAGGGCGTCGGGCGTTTCGGAAGGGATATGACAGGCCAGTTCCAGGCCCTTCCTGTGCGCCCTGACTGCCAGGGCCTTCAGGGTATCCTCGGTGCTGTCCCGCAGGCTGAAGGGAACGGTCTCCAGGTCGAGTTTGCCTGCCTCGATTTTGGAGAAATCGAGGATATCGTTCAGCAGGTCGAGGAGAACTTCGGCGGAATCCCGGGCCATCGTCAGGTATTCGCGCTGTTCGGGGGAGAGGGCGGTATCGAGGGCCAGTTCGGTCATTCCGATGATTGCATTCATGGGGGTGCGGATTTCATGGCTCATATTCGCCAGGAAGTCACTTTTGGCCCGGCTGGCGGCCTCCGCAGCCTCCTTCGCCTCCTGGGCCGCCAGCTCCGCCCGGCGGCGGGCCATGAATTGCCCGATCTGGCTTCCCAGAGCCGAAAACATCTGAAGGACGTCCTCATCGGGCGGGCGCACCTCATGGTTGTAGAATTCCACCACCCCGGCCACTTCGTCTCCCCGAAGGATCGGGAAGGCAAAGGCCCCGTGCAGCCCGCCCCGGGCCGCCGAAATGACCCGGGAGAAACGGTAGTCCTGGAGGACGTCCTCGATCCAGAGGGGCCTTGCCGCCGCCCACACGCGCCCCGGCAGCCCAACACCGACCGGGAAGGTCATATCCCGGCTCTCCGCCTCGAACTCCTTCACATGGGCCTCCGGCACATGCCATATATCCACACAGCGCAGAATCTCGGCCTCCCGGTCAGCGTGCCACATGCCGCCGACTTCCCAGTCCGCGCTCTCGCAGATGGCCTGGAGTATTTTCGGAGTCGCTTCCCGCAGGGTGTCCGATTCGGCCAGCACCCTTGCCACCGCATACTGAACCGTGAGCCGCTGCTCCGCCTCCTTCTGCTCCGTGATATCGCGGCTGATGCCCACCAGCCCCACCACATTTTCCTGTGAGTCCCTGAGAGGGACCTTGCTGGTGGACAGCCATCGCCTATCCCCTGAAGGGTCGATCACCGGCTCCTCGTGGTTGAGCATCGGCTCCCCGCTGCGAATGATCGCCTGCTCGTCGGTGAAATAGCGGGCGGCCAGTTCCGCCGGGAAGTAGTGGAAATCCATCTTCTCCGCCACTTCCTCCTGGGAGGCGGCCCCGAGGATGCGGATGTGGGCGCTGTTGTTCAGGACGAACCGGCTGTCGGAATCTTTGATGTAGATATAATCGGGCAGGTTATCGATGAGCGTGCGGAGCAGGTTGCGCTCCTGGGCCAGGCGCTCCTCCGCGTTCCTGAGTTCGCTGAGGGCTTCCTCGGCACGCCTCCGGTCGGTGATATCCCGGAAGCTCCACACCCTGCCATAAACCTTCCCCTCCAGCTTCCAGGGCTGGGAGTACCGTTCGAACACCCTGCCGTCCTTGAACTCCAGGAGATCGCTGCCGGCTTCATCGGGATGGACGTAAAGAGTGTTCACTTTGTCCAGGAAGGCCGAGGGATCTTTCAACTGGTCAAGCACGCAGGCGAGCGCCTGGCGGTCGTCCCGGGAGGCGATCACCGAGGCCGGGATCCGCCACATTTCCGCGAATTTGCGGTTCAGGGTGACGATATTGGCTGCCGCATCGATCACCAGGATGCCGTCCGCAGTGGACTCCAGGGCGGCCTCCAGCAAAGCCTGCGCCCTCCTCAATTCCTCCTGACCACCTGCCCCTTTTTTCGATGCGGTTGCCATATAATCGCCCCCTTGATCGAATCTACTATCATTTAATTCATCAATCGGGCAAGACTTCCTTTTTCGAGAGGCCGCCGGTAAAAAACCCTGCCATCCAAAGAACGGGCGGCCCACCGGGCCGCCCCTGCAAGATTATACCCCATTCCGAAGGCGGTTCTATCCTTTTTTCCGCATATATTCCTGCCTGCCTTCCAGCATATAATCCCAGATGCCTTTCTCAAACAATCCCACCCTCTCTTTTTCCTCCGGGGTGCGGGCGGCGGCTCTGGCATGGGCCATCAGATCCGCATAGCGGGTCATGCGCTCTTCGGTTCCCAGCCATTCCCAGGCGAGGCGGGCGTTCTGGTGCTGGTGGGCCGGGGAGGTGCGGATATCGGGCGGGTAGTGGGCCGGATTGGAGAAGGTTTCCTCGATGGCTTCGTAGAGGGCCTGCATCGAACGGGCCGCCGCCCCGTAATAACGGCGGAAGAACTCAACGATCAGGCGGTTGCCGTCCAGGCGGGGGTTGTCGGCCAGCTTCAGGGTAACGTAAAACTCCAACTGATCCATCAGGAACGTCTGGCTGAACTCGCTCGAATGTTCCATGAAGATGCCGCGGATCCCGGCCTGCCGGTACAGCTTCATCTGCTTGACCGCGGTATGGGCGAAGAAGCCGGGGAAATAGCGATAATTGTCATAAGTGGCGTTCAGGGCGGGGAAGTTGTAATAGAGCCAGAGATAGAGGGGTCGTTCCGGGCCGCGTTCTCGCCACTCGCGCAGCACTTTCCGGTCGTTGGCTTCCATCGAGGGACACCACCAGTTCCGGGTGTGGAGGCACAGCTGGGCGGCCACGTTATCCGGCAGGCCGGCCTTTTCCGGATAATAGGCGTAATCCGAATAGGCCAGAACGCCGATCCGCTTGCCCGGGTGGGTTTTGCCCACCTCGGCGGCCACCCGGCTCACGAAAGAGAAGATGCAATCGCTGGCCTTGCCGTTGTTGAACTGCGGGTTGGACTGCTGGGTGGCATTGTAAAGAGGCCTGCACCGCTCGCACCGGCACCAGCTCATATTGTCCATCGGGACGAGGCCGAAGACATCGCCCATCGCCGCCGCGCCGGAGGCGGCTCCCTTACCATCGAAATAGTCCCGCGCGTCCCGCACCGCTCGCTCGATGAAGCCCGGGTGGGTGTAACACATCTGCGGCGGCTGGCCGGGATACCCCTGGGCGAACCAGTCGGGATGCTCCTTCAAGAAGCGTTCGTAGTAGCCGTAAAAGGAATGGCTGACCCAGAACGGCTCCCCGCCGATCCTCATGCGGTGCTTCCAGAGCAGCACTTCTCGCTCCGGGATGCGGACCGGCGGGCCGGGCATAAAGAGCGGGGTCGGGGTGATCCACCGGTGAACCATCGCAGGAGCGCGCCGGATATCCCTGCCGGAAACCTTCAGGGTCTTTTTGTGGGGAAGGACGCACCCGATATCGCCGGGCGCATACCACCGGACATCGCAGAAGCGTTCCAGAAAATCGCAGACGGCGTAAAGCGTGCCGTTCTCCCCGAAGAGGTCGGGCGGCGGCGTCCCGCGCCCTTCCGCCGCGCTGTCCGCAGGCTGTCCGTCCGGTTCGTCCAGATGGAGGAGAAGAACGGTCCGGCTGTCCGGTGTGCAGGGCTTTTCCGGAGGCCCGCCCGAAAAGCTGCGGGCGGTTCCGGAGAGGCGCACTTCATCGATCAGGCCGACGAAGGGATTGCCGACCGACGATTCCCCGGAGGGCAGCCCTCCGACCCCGAGCGCCGACCCCTTGCAAGCGGTTTGCACATAAGGGGCCGTTCCCTGGCTTTGCCCATCGATCCTAAGCTCGATCCGGCTGGCCGCCGCGTCGTAAGTGGCGGCGACATGATGCCAGCCTTCCGCAAGCTCCCCGGAGGAGACGGCCCGTACCTGAGACCCGTCGTAGGTCAGATAGGAGATGCGGCTGGTCCCTATATCGCCCTGGACGATATGATATGTCCAGGGCGAAACGCCGTCGATGCGGAGAATGGTTCCGTGGGAGGCGGCCTGCTTCTCGGCGGGCAGCCACACCCAGGCTTCCATCGTGCCCCGGGCGTCCTCGAACTCCGTTTCGGGAAGGCGGAGGACGCTTTTCCCGTCGAACCGGAGCGCCCGACCGAACCTGCCCTGATCCCGGAGGAGTTGCCTGCCGCCGGTATCCGTCCTGTCCTTATCTTTGCCCATCAGCACGAGGGATCCCGGCATGAAGCGGATCAAGTATTCCTGCATCCCGAAGCCCCGGCCCGGCAGCCCCAGAACCCGGGTTCGGGCGCTCTCGCCCACCAGGATGCGGTTCCCTTGAACCTGCCGGTCATCGGTCACGACAGGCAAACTGGCCCCGGTGATCTTTTCGATATGCAGGCGCAGCTCCTCCGCCGCGAATCGGACGGTCTCCGGGGCCGCCTGCGAGATCACGATGGCGGCTTTCGGCTGGCCGTCATGCGTCAGCAGCAAAGGCCCGCCAGCCTGCGCCGCGCAGCATCCGGCCATCGCCAGATAGAAGAGCGCATATCGCATGATCATTCAATAAACCTCCTGAATCCTTTGATGGCTTTCACGTTAAAGCGATATCGATGCAGCCTGCGAGGAGCGAAAGCGGCGAAGCCATCTCCTGGGTCAGGCCCATGAGCAGAGCCTTCTTGCGTATTTGTGAGGCTGGAGATGGCCGCCAAGATCAAGCGCCTTGCAAGGACGGCCAACAGAAAGCCCTGGCTCGGTTTTACTCTGTCGGGATCCCTGACGCCAGCAGATTATGTCCTTTTTCGGCATCCCATACGCCCTCGTTTGCCAGGCGGACGGCATATTCGGGCCGGGATCGAAGGCGCGGGGAGGCGTCTGGAAGCCAGAGCGCCAGGGAGACCGAGCCGCGCAGAGAGGCCGGCGCTCTCAGCCTGCCGGTGATGCGAACAGGCCCCTTTTCGGGGAGCCATCGCCGCATGTCCTGCCCGGCGAGGCGATATTCCTTCAGCACCCTGCTTCCGGCCAGGAGGCGCAGGTAGACCGGGCGGGGATTGTATACGGGAGCCCATCCGCTGTTTTTAAGTTCGATGCTGAAGGAGAACTCCTCCCCGGCCTTCAGGCGGTCCGGGAGAACGGCGTTCACCAGCTCGAAGCGGTAACCGAGCGATCTGGCGATCACGTCCCAGCAGCCGTCCGCCTTCAGGTCGCGGATGACCACGGGATGATACGTCGAATTGAGGTAGGTGGCGTGAAAGCGCGCCCCTTCCGCCAGGGCGACCGAACGGACCGCGCGAATTTTGTTGGGGCGGCAGGTTTCGCCGCCCCAGGGGGCGTAGCGGGTGTGGAGGGCGATCTGCTCCTTCAGGGCTTCCTGCTCCGGGCCGGGCGGCGGGTAGGTTCCCATATCGGTTTCGTCCGCCAGCCAGCAGTCGTTGTGATGGGAGATACGCGCCCTGCCGGTGTTTCTGAACGCCTCCTTCTCTGTCAGAGGCTTCGCGTCCAGAGCTTCGAGTTCATTGACAAAGCCAGGGGTGCGAATCTGGATGAATTTCCCGGCAGGGAGGTATTTCATGAGGAGCGACCAGACCTTTTTTCGGCCCTCCGGGGTATCCAGGCGGCTGGCGGAGGAATGCCACTCCCCCCAGGCCCCGATCATCCCGGCCTGGAAGAAGGCGATCAGGTCGCTGTTGGCCTTCAGCACGGGCTGAAGCTGCTTGAGATGGACCTCCATCATCTCCGGGGCGGCATCCTTGCCGCTCGGGTCGTTGTTGTAAGTGATGCGAAGGATGGCTTTGACCCCGGCCTCTTTCATCCGGTCGAACGCCCGTCCGATCTCTTCCAGCCGCTCCTCCGAAATGGGGGCCGTCAGAAAATCGCTCAGGCAGATATCGGCATAACAGACGCTGAACCCGTTCTCCCGCACCCTGCCGAAATCCGCCCTTTCCATCGACACATGGCCGTACAGCCCCCGTTCGGGGTTGACAATAATCTCATCGGAAGGGACAAACTCTACGGACGAAGCCCCGGCAGACACGGCGCTGGCGGCCAGCAACAGCGCGACATAGGCAATGTAGATATGCATGATAGACCTCCTGTGGAAGGCGACCGGCCTCTCGGCTTAAAGCCAACCGTCCCTCAGCCCCCCTTTCACCGATACCATCTGAAAATCCAGGCCACCGCTCCCCAGATGGGGGGGAGGATGGTACCGCCCAGCACCATTCCCAGAAAGAAGGGGGCCAGTTGAAGGAAAAGGCCCCGGCCTCCGTAGCGCAGGAGGAGAAGTTTGACGAGCCAGGCGATAAAGAAGGCGGGCCAGTTATATTCTACGGCAAAGCACATCGCCAGCGCAAATCCGATAGGGTGGAACGGGAAACCGATCAGGGTATATTGCAGCTTTGCCAGCGCCCAGGTGATGAAGCCGCCCACCCCCATGAACGCAATCTCGATCCAGGCCGGGCCGGGGCGGTTGTAGACCCAATCCCGGATGCGGGCGATGGCGAAAGGGGCGGCGGACTCGCGCCAGCCGCCTTCCGCCCACTGGTCTTCCCCGATCCGGTAGGCCCAGTGCAGGTAGGCCAGCAGGCAGGCCGCCGTTCCCACGGCGAATCCGAGCAGCACGAGCTTTCCCATGGCGCGGGGAGGCACTTCGGCGGCGTTTCCCACCTTGAAGGCGGCCAACTGATGGGCCATCGGTTGGCCCCGGTGGTCCCGGTTGATCCAGTAGAGGAGGGAAAAAAGCGTCCACGAGCGGGCGGTATCCCACCGTGCGCCGAAGAGGGAGGTGATGAACCGCTGCGGGTCTATGAAGTAAAGCTCCTCGATGGGAGGGCCGACCTGGGCGTAGATGCGGGTCATGGTGACGGTGAGCATCCAGTAGAAGCCATAGTAGGCCAGGGCCAGGAGGGGCGACATCCCGGCGTAGACGCTGAAGGCGACCAGGAAAAGGCCGCCGGAGACCAGGATGCGGGCGGCCCAGCGGTAGGAGCCGGGCTCGCGGGAATCCTCGATGGCGGCTTCCAGCCCGAAACCGACGCGGAAGACCTGCTTCAGATGGTGACGTTCGGCCCAGACCAGCAGGAAAAAGAGGACGATCCACGATCCGGACGCCTGGGCGCGGGTGAAGGGGAAGCCCTTTGCATCCCACCCCAGGTCGCGCCAGCCGAAGGCGTAGCCGAACACCTCCATGCCCTTGCGGAAAACGTAGAAAAACCACCCGCTGAAGCAGATATCGAGCGGGATGAAGTAGCAGATGCCGATATGGAACGGATCCCAGGCCAGGTACATCGGGGAGAGAGCGTTCCAGGGGGCCGGAGCGCCGTCCAGCGCGGCGGTCGCTACATACCCGGTCGGAACGGTAGGGATGGCGGGGATGATGACATTGAGCTGCGCGAGGGAGATCCAGAGGGAGGCGAAGGCGAGGCCGCTCCAGAAGATGCGCCCGGAGAGCATCCCGGAAAAGCCTGCCGAACGGCACATCTCCATCGGCAGGCGGATGGCCGGAAATTCGAGCCGGTCCGAATCCATCCACCGGCGGCGCAGGATGACGTTCCAGGCCCACATGGTCGCCCCCAGCGCCAGCGTCCAGCCCGTCCAGACCAGCAAAGGGACGACCCACGCCTGCCAGAGCGCCGGTTCCCAGAAGCTCCGCTTCCCCAGGTAATAGGGTTCCACCACATCGGGGCTGCGTGGGACGTACCAGGAGGGGATGAAGCGCCGGAACTCGCCCGCGTCGGTCTCAGCGGCCTTGCGAAAAGGGTAGAGCACCATCGGGATCAGATACTGCAATTCGTCCTGCGCCCCGATGCTGGCTGCCACGGTCACGATCCCGAAGACCATGGCGAACTCCGCCGGGCGAAAGACGGAGGACGGACGCCAGCGGGCCAGGAGCAGGTTCGCCAGAGCCATCAGGAAAAGACAAATGACCGGGCCGGGAAGAAGCGTCGTCACACTCGACAGGGGCAGCGCCGTCCCGCGGGGAGCCGACTTGGAGACGACCTGAAGGCAGACCACCGCCACGGCCCCCACCACCCCGATCAGCACGGAACGCAGCGACACCGGAGGCGGGCGGCGCGAAGGTTCGAGGTGAAGTTGTGACAGCGTTTTAGATTTCACAGGCAGTCGTCCGGGATGAAAGCCGGGCGGGGCCGCCGCAGAGTCTATCCGTATTGCTGTTCGGCACCTACGCCCCGTACGTTTTGATTCAAAGGGGGAGAGACGCCGCTATATAAGCGTCTCTCCCTATTAAATAATATTAAAGGGATTAGGCGAAAACCCGCTTTTAGGAGTGTTGTGTTTAAGGGCTAAAAATGGATCTTTTCCGCCTTTAAAGA
>JADLDR010000120.1 GCA_020846535.1 Armatimonadota bacterium
AGGCCTTGGTCCTCACTCCACACGCCGTGTGCCCGCCCTGGAACTACACGCTCTCGCCCCGGGGATCCGATTCCAGCGTCGCTCCCGGAAAGCCTTCATCGGGAAGTTGATTTTTAACAATTACTTACCATCTGTCTAAAGGAAACCCGAGTTGCTACCTACCCGCATTGAGGTCGATGCGGGGTAGAGGCGCGATTCCTCGCGCCCTGCCAGGCCGTTGGGCGCGATGAATCGCGCCCCTACAGTGGAACTAGGTGGCAACTTGGGTTAAAGGAAGGATGAACCGATGATCTCTCAACGCGCCAAGAACACCAGCCCCTCCCCGACGCTGGCGATTACCGCCAAAGCGCGTGCGATGAAGGCCCAGGGGATCGATGTCCTCAGCTTCGGGGCCGGGGAGCCGGATTTCGATACTCCCTCCTATGTCAAAGAAGCGGCCATCAGCGCCATCCAGTCGGGCTTCACCAAATATACCCCCACGGCGGGCATCGATGATCTCCGGCAGGCCATCTGCGACAAGCTGCTGGAGGACAACGGGCTGTCCTACCGGACGAACGAGGTGCTGGTGTCGGTCGGGGCCAAGCATTCGCTCTACAATGCCATCCTGACCCTGTGCGACCCGGGCGATGAGGTCATTATCCCTTCCCCCTACTGGGTGACCTATCCCGAACAGGTCAAACTTGCCGATGGCAAGCCGGTGATCATCGAGACCACCGATGCGACCGGCTTCAAGATCACCCCGCAGATGCTGGAATCCGCCGTCACCGCCCAAAGCAAGCTCCTGGTCTTCAACAGCCCCAGCAACCCCACCGGGGCCACCTATACCCCAGAGGAAGTGGAAGCCATCGCCGGGGTGTGCGAGAGCAAGGGCCTGTGGGTCATCTCCGATGAAATCTATGAAAAGCTGGTCTATGACGGCAACCGCCATGTCAGCATCGCCTCCTTCGGCTCGATGCGCGGGCAGACCGTGGTCATCAACGGCCTTTCCAAGAGCCATGCCATGACCGGCTGGCGGATCGGCTACGCCGCCGCCCCGGCGGAGGTGATTGCCGCGATGGGCCGCATCCAGGATCAGAGTACCTCCAATATCAACTCCATCACCCAGAAGGCGGGCGTGGCCGCCCTGAAAGGCCCGCAGGAGACGATAGACGAGATGGTGGTGGAATTCGACCGCCGCCGCCGCTATATCACACATCGCCTGAACGATATGAAAGGCGTTCGCTGCCTGAGTCCGGGCGGGGCCTTCTATGTCTTTCCGAACGTCTCCGCCCTCTACGGCGCGGAAGCCGCCGGAAAGGCTGTCGCCGGCTCCGACGACCTGACCGAATACCTGCTGGCCGAATCGAAGGTGGCGGCGGTTCCAGGTTCCGGCTTCGGGGCCGACGCCTATATCCGCCTCTCCTACGCCACCTCGATGGAGAGCATCGAAAAGGGCATGGACCGCATCGGGCAGGCCCTGGCAAAATTGTAATGTCCGACCTGGCGGCCCTTGCCGAATCCCTGGGCCTTCCGCCGGAGGGCGTCTTAGAGCTTCGGAAAGCCTTCACCCACCGTTCGTGCGGCAGCGATAACGGAGAGGCGGTCGAGTGCAACGAGCGGATGGAGTTTCTGGGAGACTCGATTCTGGGGCTGGTCGTCTGCGAGCATCTTTATGAGCGATTCCCGGAGTGGTCGGAGGGGCAGCTCGCCAAAACGAAGGCCCTGATGGTGAGCGAGCCGATCCTTGCGGAAGCCGCGCGGGCGATGGGGCTGGGCGAGTGGCTCCAGATGGGGCGGGGCGAGGAGGTGTCCGGGGGCCGGGAGCGGGCTTCCATCCTGTCCGATACCTTCGAGGCGGTGGTCGCGGCCGTTTTCCGCACCGCCGGGCTGGAGGCGGTGCGCCGCTTCGTCCTTCCCCGCCTCGAACTCAGCCTTCAGGAAGTGATCGAGAACCGGATCATCCGGGACTATAAATCGGCGCTCCAGGAGCGGTATCAGGAAGAGTTCAAAGTGACCCCGGCCTACTCCACGGTGGGCGCCGAAGGGTCCGACCATAACAAAACCTTTATCGCCCAGGTCAAGGCCGGGCGCAAAATTCTGGGCCGAGGCGCGGGCCGGAGCAAAAAAGAGGCCGAGCAGGACGCCGCCCGCGAAGCCCTCGCCCGCATCCAGTGGCCCCGTTCCGCCGCGCAGCCAGAGGATGGCCGGGCGGCCAGCGATGAATCCCCAGAAGGAGGCACAACCCCGTGAGAGAAGCCCAGATCGGCGTTTTCGGTGGATCGGGTTTTTATGCGTTTCTGGAGAATGTGGAAGAAGTCAAGGTCGAAACTCCCTACGGGCCGCCCAGCGACAAGGTGGCCCTGGCAAACGCTTTGGGCAAGACGGTGGCCTTTCTGCCGCGCCACGCCCGCGATCATTCGATCCCGCCCCACCGGATCCCCTTCCGGGCCAACCTGTGGGCCATGAAGTCCCTGGGCGTGACCCGCATCATTTCCCCTTCCGCTGCGGGGAGCCTTCAGCCGCATGTGCAGCGGGGCGATTTCGTCGTCTGCGACCAGTTCGTGGACCGCACCTGGGGCCGGGGGGATACCTTTTTCGACGGTCCGGTGACCGCCCATATCGCCGCCCACGACCCCTACTGCCCCCACCTGCGCCGCCTCGCCTATGAGATCGGCCAGGCGCAGGGCAACCGGATGCACCCGAAGGGAACAGCGGTCGTCATCCAGGGGCCGCGCTTCTCCACCCGCTCCGAAAGCCGCTGGTACACCCAGATGGGCTGGGAAGTGGTGAACATGACCCAGTACCCGGAGGTCATCCTGGCCCGGGAACTCGGCGTCTGCTACACTAATATCAGTCTCATCACCGATTACGATGTCGGCCTGGCCGACAATCCCGATATCGCGCCCGTCGAGATCGATGAGGTCATCCGCATCCTGAACGACAACAACGACCGGGTGCGCCGCCTCATCCTGGAGATCATCGCCCGCGTCCCGGCGGAGCGGACAGAGTGCGAGTGCGCTATGGCCCCGTCTCGCGCCCGGCTGGAGTGAGCTATGCCCTTCGATTGGAAAACCGTGGATTGGGACAATGGCCGGGTGCGGATGATCGATCAGACCCGGCTGCCGGAGACGGTCGAGTGGCTTGCCCTGGAAACGGTGGAAGAGGTGGCCCGCGCGATAGAGATCATGCAGGTCCGGGGCGCACCCGCCATCGGAGCGACCGCGGCCCTGGGGATGGCCCTCTGCGCCTCTCAGTCGAAAGCTTCCGACAGCCGGAGTTTGCTGGAAGACCTCTCACGGGCCAGAGACCGGCTGGCGAGAACCCGGCCGACCGCCGTGAACCTGTTCTGGGCGCTGGAGCGCATGCAGGCTGCGGCGCAAAAGCTGGCGGGCCGCTTCGTGCCGGAAATCCGGCAGGGGCTTCTGAATGAGGCGCTGGCCGTTCTGGACGAGGATGTGCAGGCCAACCGGCGGATGGGGCGCTCCGGCGGGGCGCTCATCCCCGACGGGGCGACCGTGCTGACCCATTGCAACGCCGGGGCGCTGGCGACCGTGGGCTATGGGACCGCTCTGGGCGTGATCCGCGGGGCGGCGGAGGCCGGGAAGCGCATCCGCGTCCTGGCCGATGAGACCCGTCCCCGCCTTCAGGGGATGAAGCTGACCGCCTGGGAACTCCACCAGGACGGCATTCAGGTCACGATCATCTCGGATAACATGTCCGGCAGCCTGATGCGCCAGGGTAAAATCGACTGCGCGGTGGTCGGCGCAGACCGGATCGCCGCCAACGGCGACACCGCCAACAAGATCGGAACCTATACGGTGGCCGTGCTGTGCAGAGAACATGGCATCCCCTTCTATGTGGCTGCGCCCCTCTCCACCATCGACTGGAGCCTGGAATCGGGCGACCAGATCCCCATCGAGGAGCGCGACAGCCGGGAAGTGACCCACATCGGCGATACCCGGATTGCCCCCGAAGGGGTTCCGGCGCTGAATCCGTCCTTCGACGTGACCCCTGCCGCCCTGGTCACCGCTCTCATCACCGAACGGGGGGTCGTTCACCGGCCCGACCGGGACGCTCTGAAGGTTCTGTTGGAACGATAGCGCCGGGCCGCCCGGCGGCCTGGGAGCGCGATAGGAAAGGAGAACTGGGCGATGGCCGATTTGCTGGCGGCGCGTCTGATCCGCGATGTGCCCGATTTCCCGCGGGAGGGGATTCTCTTCAAAGATATCACCCCCGTGCTGCAAGACCCGAAAGCCTTTCGAGAGGTGATCGACCGGATGCTGGAGGCCGCGAAAGGGCGCTCCGTCGATGTGGTGATCGGCATCGAGTCCCGCGGCTTTCTCTTTGCCGCGCCGCTGGCCCTGGCGCTCGGGGCCTCCCTGGTTCCCGTCCGGAAGCTCGGGAAACTCCCGGCCCAGACCGTCCGGGCCGAATACGCTCTGGAATACGGGACCAACACCGTCGAAATGCACCGGGACGCCCTCCGGCCCGGCCAGCGGTGCCTCATCGTCGACGACCTCCTGGCGACCGGAGGCACGGCCGCCGCCGCCGCCCGGCTGGTGGAAACGCTTGAGGGAACGGTGGAAGGCTTCCTCTTTCTGGTGGAACTCAAATGCCTCCATGGCCGCCGCGTTCTGAGCCGGTACGATATCCAGGCTTTGATTCCCTTCGAGTAGCGGCCCTGGCCGCCGGGAGCGATCCAGATGCTGGAACGGCTTTTTCAACTCCGGGAGCGCGGCACGGACGCGCGAACCGAGGCCGCGGCCGGGCTGACGACCTTCATGACGATGGCCTACATCATCTTCGTGAACCCCTCCATCCTGGAGAAGGCCGGGCTGCCGGTCCAGGCCACCATCGCCATGACCTGCCTGGGGGCCGCCGTTCCGACCCTGTTCATGGGGCTGTGGACGAACTATCCGCTGGCATTGGCTCCCGGGATGGGCCTCAATGCCGTGCTGACCTTTTCGGTCTGTCAGGGGATGGGCCTGCCCTGGCAGACCGGCATGGGCATCATCTTCGTGGAAGGGATGCTGGTTACCCTGCTCGTGCTGACCGGGGTGCGCGAGATGATCATGGAGGCCATCCCGGCCCACCTGAAGCATGCCATCGGGGTGGGGATCGGCCTCTTCATCGCCTTCATCGGGCTACAGCAGGCCGGTTTCGTGAAGGACAGCCCCGCCACCCTGGTCACCTCCGGCAGCTTCCATGCCGCGGGAACCCTGGTGTCGCTGGCGGGCCTGCTGATCCTCCTGGCGCTGCTGGCCCGCCGCGTTCCGGGGGCCTTGCTCTGGGGCATCTTCCTCACCACCGGCATCGCGATAGCCGCAGGCATCGCCCGGCTCCCGGCCCAGGTCGTGAGCCTGCCCGATTTCAGCACATTCGGCCAACTGGATCTCAAAAGCGCCCTCCAGGTCGGGCTGGCGGCCACCGTCTTCGCCTTTCTCATCACTGACTTTTTCGACACGATGGGCACGGTACTCGCCATCGGCTCCCAGGCCCGCCTGCTGACCCCGGCGGGAGACCTGCCGCGCCTGGGCCGGGTGCTGCTGGTGGATTCGCTGGCGGCGGCCTGGGGCGGCCTGTGCGGGGCCAGCAGCGTCACCAGCTACGTCGAAAGCGCCGCCGGGGTGGGAGTGGGGGGCCGCACCGGCCTGGCGGCGGTGGTGGTTTCGCTCCTTTTTTGCCTTGCCATGCTCTTTGCGCCCCTGGCGGGCATCGTTCCCAAAGAGGCCACCGCTCCGGCCCTGATCATCGTCGGTTTCCTGATGATGCGGGTGGTTCGTGAGATCGATTTCGAATCGCTGGAGGAGGCGCTGCCCGCCTTTCTGACCATTTTGACGATTCCCGTCACCTACAGCATCTCGCACGGCATCGGTTACGGGTTTCTGGCCTATACGCTGATCCGCGTCTTTCAGGGGCGTTTCCGGGAGGTGCATCCCCTGATGTGTCTGGTCTCTGCCCTCTTCGCCGGCAGCTTCGCCCTGGAGTAGCCATGCGTAAACCGCAGTTCAGCCCGACCCGCATCCTGACCTATCTCGCCTGCCCGCGCAAATACCGCTTCGTCTATGTGGACAGGCTGGGGGCGCGCTACCGGCAGCCCAGGCCGTATTTCAGCTTCGGAAGCTCCCTGCATAGGACTCTGGAGGCGTTCCACCAGGCGGGCGGGACGGAAACCCAGTCGGTGGAGGATTTGCTGGAGCAGTACCGGGATTGCTGGACGGGCGCGGGCTACAAGAGCCAGGAGGAAGAAACCCGGCACTACGAGGCCGGGCGGCAAATGCTCAGCCAGTACTGGGACAGCGGAGCGCAGGAGGAGGTCGAAACCCTCTGGACGGAGCGGATGCTGCGAAAGGACATGGGTCACTACATCCTCACAGGCCGCATCGACCGCCTGGACAGGCACGGCGACGGAACCCTGGAGGTGGTGGATTACAAAAGCGGGCGACTTTCGGTTTCCGAGGAGGATGTGTCGGGCGATCTGGCGATAGCCGTCTACCAGCTTCTGGTGGCCCATGAATACAGGGTCGGCTGCCTTAAAGCCAGCATCTACTGCCTCCGCTCCCAGGCCAAAGCCACCATCGAACGCGATGAAACGGCCCTGGCGCAGATGGAAAACGAGGTGACCGGCATGGTGGACGCGATCCTTGCCGATACTGCCTATGCCTGCAATCCCGCCGCCTGTGAGGACTGCGATTTCCTCCGCATCTGCCCGCGCCGCTGATAGCGATAGAAAGGAACTTCCCATGCAGGTCACGCTCGATTATGGTCGCGAAGGGCTGAGGGCGTCCGTCCCCGATAGCTCTGCCGTCCTCTCACTGATCCCGGTGGCCCCTCTTTCCGACCCGCAGGCTGCGGTGGCCGCCGCGCTGGGGTCGCCGGAGGGAACCGCGCCCCTGGCGGACCTGGCGAAAGGCCGGCGGGACGCCTGTATCGTGATCTACGATATCACCCGCCCGGTTCCCTACCGGGCGCTCCTGCCGCCCTTGCTGGAAGAGCTTGAGGAGGCGGGGCTGCCCCGCGAGGCCGTCACCTTTCTGGTGGCGACCGGCCTGCACCGCCCCTGCACCCCGGACGAACTGGAGGAAATGCTGGGGCCGGAGGTGTGCGCCGCCTACCGGATCGTCAACCATATGGGCAGGCAGCGCGATACGCACCGCTACCTGGGAGAGACCTCAACCGGCATTCCGGTCTATATCGATGAAACCTATTGCCGGGCCGACCTGAAGATCGCGACCGGGCTGATCGAGCCGCACTTCATGGCCGGGTATTCCGGAGGGAGGAAGGCCATCGTCCCGGGCATCGCCGCCGCGGAAACGATCCTCATCCACCACGGCCCGCACCAGATCGAGCCGGAAAGCTCCTCCGCCGGGCGCGTGTCGGATAACCGGTTCCATCATCAGTGCCTGGAGGCCACTCGCATGGCCGCCCCCGATTTTCTCCTGAATGTCACTATGGACGAATCCCGCCGCCCGACCGGCGTTTTTGCCGGAGACTGGGAGAAGGCATGGGCCTCCGGGGTCGCCTTCCTGGAGCGAGGGGCCAAAATCGAGGTGGCGGAGCCGTTCGATATCGCGGTCACCACCAGCGCGGGCTACCCGCTCGATGCCACCTTCTACCAGGCCATCAAGGGCATGATGGCTCCTCTGCCCGTCCTGAAGCCGGGCGGAACCATCCTCCTGGCCTCCGCCTGCTCGGAAGGGATCGGGGGGAGGGAGTTCACGGACACCCTGCTGGGCGCGGGCGACCTGGAGGCTCTGGTCGCCCGCTTCTGGGAGCCGGGCTTCGTGATCCTCGACCAGTGGAACATCCAGGAGCTGGCGAAAATCCGGCGGAAAGCCGAGGTGCTGTGCTTCTCGGAAGGCATCCCCCCGGAAACTCAGAAGCGCCTGTTCGTCACCCCGGTTCCCTCAGTGGAGGCCGGGCTGGAATCGGCCCTCGCCCAACACGGCCCTTCCGCCCGGATCGCGGTGATGCCCAAAGGCCCCTATGTCCTGCCGGTCCTGAAAGAGTAGCCCGGTGGATCGAGACGCCATGATCGCTCTATCCCGGGAGGCCGCGCTGGCCTTCGTGGAAGGGGAGCCGGAATTCATCGCCGCCTATCTGACCGGATCGGTCGCGACAGGGCGGTATCTGGACGAACCCGATATAGATATCATGGTCGTCCGGGACAGGCCGACCGTGCTTCCCGGAGCGCAGCAGCATGTGGAACACCGGGGAGCGGCCCTGGAACTGGCCTACCGCACCCGCTCCTCCCTGGAAGACGCCGAATCCCTGCTGGCCCACCCGGTTCTCGCCGCTGAAGTGGCTACCGCAGTCCCGCTGTGGGATCCGCAGGGCTTCCTGAGGCAGCGGCAGGCATTTCTTCAAAAGCACTGGCAGGAACCGGCCTGGCGCGAGAAACGGGCGCGTTCCCAGTGGCATGTCGCCCGCGAACTCCTGCTGCTCGCTCGCGATGAGCGCGGCTTTGAAGAAACGGCCCGCGAGGCCGCCAACGACTATATCCGCTTTCTGCTCGAAGCCTCCTCTATCTTCCCGGTCTTCCTCTGCCGGATGCTCACCTACCGCCGGAGCCTTCTCCTCCACCGCGAGGCCTGCGACGCCCTGGGCCGTCCCGACCTCCACGCAGGGCTCCTCTCCGCCCTGTGCGCTTCCGCTGTCGGGCTGTCCGATATCGAGGGCTGGATACGTCTTTCGCATGAAGCAGGGGATCGGGCAGTCGCGATATCGCAGAGGTCGGCGCAGGAAGAGGCCGCCTACCGTTCCAAAAAGCGCTACTACGATGCAGGCTTTCGCGATTTGCAGGCAGGCGGCCATATGGCGGAGGCCGTGCTGCCCCTCCTGATGGTCAACGGTCTCTACGTCGATCTGCTCCTCCTCCACGACACCCCGGAAGAAGCCTCCCGCTGGGAATCGCGCTGGCAGGCGATGCTCGAAACGCTGGGCCTCTGGCCTCCGGATCGCCTGGGCGTCCGGATGGCCTGCGGGGGGCGCTTTCTGGAGGCCGCCGCCGCGGTGATCGGGGCCGCCGATGGCTGAAGCGGTTCTGGAGGGGATCGGCCTTGCCCGGAGGTTCGGAGGCGCGGAGGCGCTACGGTCGGGGGAGATCGCTCTTAAGGCCGGAGAGATGCACACCCTGGTCGGTAAAAACGGGGCCGGCAAATCGACTCTTGCCCGCATTCTCGCAGGCGCCATCCCGCCGGATGAAGGCGAACTCCGCTTTCAAGGCGCTCCGGTCGCCTGGACAGGCCCCCGCCATGCGCTCGATTCGGGCGTCTCCGCTGTCCTGCAAACCCCCCGGCTCTGCCCCGGCCTGACGGCTGCGGACAACATCTTCCTGGGCCGCCTGCCGCGAACGCGCTTCGGTATGGTGGACCGGAAGCGCCTTCACGAAGAGGCCCGCCGCCTGCTGAACCGGCTCCAGGCCCCGATTTCGCCCGGCAGCAGGGTGGATACCCTCAGCGCAGCCCAACGGCAGGCGGTGGCTTTCGCCCAGGCCCTTGCCCGGCCTGCCTCCGTCCTCATCCTGGACGAACCGGCCTCAGCCCTGAATGAAGCGGAAACCGCCTCTCTGCGGGCCGTTTTGCGTGAAATCAAAGCGCGGGGAACCGCCGTCCTCTATATCACCGACCGGCTGGACGACATTCCCGAAATGTGTGACCGTATCACGGTCTTGAGAGACGGCGAAACGGTCGCCACCGGGCCTGTCTCCGGGTGGGATTTCGATAACCTCCTGCGCTACACGGCGGGCCGCACCCTGGAGTCCCCCTTTCCCAGAAGCCGCCCGCCGGCCCGGGAAGTCATCCTGGAAGCCCGCGGCCTTTCGGTCTCGCCCATCCTCAGCGATATCAGCCTGACCGTCTCGCGGCATGAAATCGTCGGGCTGACCGGGCCGGTCGGATCCGGAAAAAGCGCGCTGGCGAGGGCGCTCTACGGGCTGACGCCACCGGAAGATGGGATGATCCTGATGGGAGGCGAGCCCGTCGCCCTTCGATCTCCCCGGGACGCCGTTCTTCACGGCCTCGCTTACATGCCGGAAGACAGGCTGAGGGAGGGCGTTTTGCCGGAGATGAGCGTCTCCGATAATGTGACCCTGAGCGTCATCCACGGCCTGAGCGATGCGGGCAGGATCAACAGGCCGCAGGAAACCTTCACAGCCCGCTTCTGGGTGGAACGGCTGGGGATCCAATCCCCTCACCTGGGGCAGCCTGCCCGCGATCTTTCCGGCGGAAACCAGCAAAAGGTTCTGCTCGCCCGCGGGGTCGCCACCCGCCCGTATGTCATGATCCTCGATGAGCCGACCCGCGGGGTGGATGTCTGGGCGCGGGCGCAGATGCGCCTTCTGATCGATGAACTGGCCCGCGAGGGAACGGGCATCCTGCTGATTTCCTCTGACCTCTCCGAAATCCTGGGCATGTGCGACGGGATCCTGGTGATGCGCGAGGGCCGGATCGCCGCCCGCTTCGATAACCGGAACGGCGATTCTCCTGTAGCGATGGAGGCGTTGAGGCGGGCGGTGTTTGGGGTATGGGATTAGGCGTTAAGCAGGACGGTATGCGAACGACGGAATGCATTCCGAATGGAGAAGGAATGCATTCCGTCGATTCTTCATAACTTTAACCCAAGCCTCGTTTTCCGCTGTAGGGGCGCGAGGAATCGCGCCCCATATGCATCACGATCAGGTAAAAGATCCTCGGGTCCTGGGGGAGGGGGGACGGCTCTCCCCTGGCCCGGGTGACCTCTCTCCCCTAACCCCTCTCCCCGAAACCGAAGGGATGCGCCGGAGCGCATCCTGGGAGAGGGGGACAGAGGGTGCGGTGCTTGATGAATAATCTCTCCCCCTTCCCGTTTCGGGAAGGGGGCCGGGGGGTTAGGTAACAGTCTATCAAAGCCCCCAACCCCGCCCCCGCGGGACAGACAG
>JADLDR010000121.1 GCA_020846535.1 Armatimonadota bacterium
GCCAGCTTGGTCGTCAGCTTGTATTGGCTGCCGTCGTTGTAGGTCGTGTCCGTCGTCGCCATCGGCTTGTTGAAGACCGTCGTGCCGTCCGCCTTCCGCACCCCCAGATACACATACTGCGGGGCCGCGTTATTCGAGTTCGTATAGGTAACCGTAAATGTGAAGCCGGTGTTTCTATCGCCTACCGCCGGCGACACCCCCGGGGAGGTCAGGGTGACGGTCGCCTGGGCAGATATGCGCCCCCACGAGGTCCCCCACCGGTCGCTCCCCTCCGCCGGGGAGGCGGCGTATTCCTGGATCGTCCACATATCGGTATCGTTGACCGGATCGACCAGGGTATTGCTGTAATCGCCCCAGCGATTTTTGCTGCCGCCAAACGTTTTATAATAAGGAGCTTCGCCGGCTTTTAACACCGTGTCGTCCCGGAATGTGTTGGGCGCATCTCCGGCAGCGCGAAAGGCATAGTTGGCGCTGGCATATTGGTCCGAGGCGAACCGCGAGTAACCGAGCAGGGCGTCTCTGTTTTTATTGACCGTGATGCTGGGAAAAGCGTAGAAGTAATGGCCGGTCGGATCGTCAATGCGCCCGAATTGCTGGATATCGCCTGCCGTGTTGAGCTGCCACCACTGCACCGCGCTGCGGGTCGGCGCGTCGGAGGGCAGGAAAACCGTATGGGTACACCACAGGGAGTTGTTACGGTACACGACATTCTGCATCCGGCTGTCATTGGCCTGTATTTTTTCGGTTGTGCCGAGCTGAGGGGCGAAATCGGCCCTGCCCGGAGGAAAATCCGCCCAGGTATCGGCAGTCGATGGGGTCGCGATGCCGGCGTTGAGCGTCTCCGCGCCTATCGCGCCGCTGATCGTGCTGATCCGCAGATAGCCGAGCCCGGCGAAATTACCATTCAGATTTTCGACCAGGTAAAGCGTATTGACAGTATTGTCATAAGTGATCGCCGGAACCATCGTGCCGTCGCTATCGGTCAGAAGGGTATAGTCGCCTGCGCCTCCGGCGTACAGGTCGCCCTTGTCGAAAGCATAGATATTCGAGCGGACGAACTGGCCGGACGAATTGGTAAACACATTACAGGCAACGACAATCCAATTTTTATTGAACCCGATGCTGGGGTAGTCCACCCACACAGAATTGAGATTATCCGCATCGATGCTGTAGAGGTTCCAGTCGCCGGTCGGATCGCTGGTTTGAGAAACGCCGATGAGCAGAGCGGAAGACGTCGATGCGGCATTCGCCAGCGCCGTAAATATCCAGCGGTTGCCGTAGGGATCGTACAAACTCTTGGGGTCGAAAACGGCAGGAGATCCCAGGCTTGCCCAAAAGCTGCCCAGGGAGACGGTGCTGATCACGCCCCCGCTACGGTTCTGGATACGCACCTGAGTGTTGAGCGTCACCATCAGGTGGTTCGGGCCGACGGCCCCATGGGTATCCGGCGGGATGGAGGTATCGTCATCCTCCAAGGCTAGAAAGCTCGATGCCGGGGCGGGAGACGGCGCTAAGGGTGTAAAACCGGCTGCCGCCCCCAGGGTTGACGGGATGGGTTGCCCGGCGGCGGACTCAGGCTGACCCGGAGGCGTCCGTAACGGGCTGTGAACGGCTCTAGGCTCCAGCAAAGGCGGCGGGAAGAGCGATTCCTGCCGGGCCAACTCCGACATATTGACCACGGCGCGGCGGCTCGCTCGCAGGGGGCTGCCTGTGGAAGCCTTTCCGTCTTCCACAGGCAGCAGGGCCAGCAATATCAAAACACCAAAAGCAATCTTGAAGGCCCCGGCAGGATCATTGCGGCAGGAACGGGTCGTTTGCATCTCCGTATCTTGGCGGACCTCCTTTTCTCGATGTCGCCACCGATTGTTAGATGAGTATAGCATTTATTTCGCCTTCGATCAATGACAAGGGGCTATCGGCAGATACTTACCCAGCCCGCGGGACTCGCCTGCAAAGAAAAAGGGCGCGGAAAACTTCCGCGCCCTCGGTCACTGCAAGCCTCAGATGCCGTTTAAAACTCTACGGTGGTGAAGCTCAGGCCGAAACCGAGCCGCCGGTTATCGATCACCGAGATATCGCCGGTGATCTGGTCGGTGATTTTGATCTTCCCGCCGAAGTTGATGACATCGTCCTGCCCGGCGGCGATACCGCGCCGGAGATATTCGGCGACCACGCTGAATCGCGGGTCCAGCGACCAATCCAGGCCGACGAACAGACCGTTGTAGATCCCGCTCCCCAGCCCCAGATGGGCCTTCAAAGGCATGGAACGACCGTTCATCTCTGCGCGGGCCGGGTCGAATGTTTTGCTCAGCAGGATGAAAAAACCGGGGCCGCTGACGTCATTGAGATCGTCCAGGCCATTGGTTATATCCACCACGCCGGCCGTGATGGAAGGGCTCAGCGTCGTCTCCTCGTTCACCAGATATTTGGCGTTGAAGATCGTTTTGGTGCTGCCCCCTGTCAGATTTTTGTCGATCACCGCGGCCCCGACCTCCAGGTCGGTTCCCAGGCCCGCCGTTACGGAAAAGAGATTCCGGGTTCGCGTGCGGCCACCCGCATCGATCTGAAGTGCGTTATACGCGGGGCGGACAGATCCCGGGGAGAGAATCAGGTCGTCCGGGGTGAAGATCAGGCCGCTCATTCCGATATAGGACGGGCCGGCCCAGAGTACGGAAGGCAACGCCAGCAGAATGGCAGCGCCGAGTACCCACCAAAGCGTCTTTCTCACAAGACACAACCTCCTTTGAAAAATTGTCGTTTACATTCAGCGCAGAAGCGATTGCTTGCTCTATTCGAGAGCGTCCCGGCTTATTCCTTCTTACCTTCTTCAGTTTTTTCGGCCACCCCCAGCAGTTCGGAAAGCAGCCGGGCCGCCCCGCCCTTATCGAGCGGCTCGTTGTTGCTGCCGCATTTGGGGGACTGCACGCAGGAAGGGCAGCCGTCCTCGCAGGCGCACTCCCGGATGTGGGAGACGGTGGTGGAGAGCAGTGTTTCCGCTAACTCATAGCCTTTGGCGGCGATGCCGACCCCTCCGGCGTGACCGTCATAGATGAAGATCGCGGGAAGCCGGGTGTCGGGATGGTTCGGGTGGGAGACGCCCCCGATATCCATCCGATCACACATGGCGAACAGCGGCAGAAGGCCGATGGCGGCATGTTCGGTCGCATGGATCGCGCCCGGGAGATCCATGCCGTCTGCGACCAGGCGGGACGCCATCTCCTGCGGCACGACGACCCAGAAGGCTTCGGTCTCGAAAACGCGCGGCGGCATATCGAGGTCGATCAGCCCCATCACGGAGTCGGTGTAATGCTGGCGCAGGCGGTAGCCGCTCACCTGGGCCGTCACCTCCACCCTGCCGAAACCGAGCCGGGCCGCACCGAGCGGGCGGTCGCGCAGGGCTTCCTTGATGGCTATCGAGGTATCGATTCGGGGAACGGTATAGTGGTCGCCGCCGCAGGGGGCCACGAACGCGGTCCGGCCCGGGATGTCCAGGTCGTGTACCTGGTAGCTCTGCCCCCGGTGCAGATAAACGGCCCCCGGATGCACCGTTTCGAAGGCGGAGGCTCCCTCCACGGTTCCCAGCAGCTCGTTTCCCCGGCTTCTGTCGAGGATAGAGAATTCCTCGTCGGACATGGAACGGATGTTGACATCGGCGGGGGGATGGCCGGTTCCTCGCCAATACCACCGCTCGCGCCGCATCATCTGCCCCTTTTCTTCCAGCTTTCTCAGGAGCGGTTCCATCTGCGGGCCGAAATAGTAGGCGTCTCCCTCCTCCATCGGCTGCTCGAAGGCGGCGCAGAGGAGGTGGGATGCCAGAATGTAGGGATTTTCCGGGTCTACGATGGCATGCTCCGGGGTGCGCCCGAAGAGGTAATCCGGGTGGTTCATCAAAAACTGATCCAGCGGGTTGTCCAGGCCGACCAGCACGCCCAGGGAGGCGTCGCTTCCCCGGCCCGCTCGCCCGACCTGCTGCCAGGCGCTGGCGATGGTTCCGGGATAGCCGGTCATGATGCTGGCGTCCAGCCCCCCGATATCCACCCCCAGTTCCAGGGCGTTGGTGGAGACTACGGCCAGCAGGTGGCCGTTGAAAAGGGCGCGCTCGATGGCCCGGCGCTCCTCCGGCGTGTAACCGGCCCGGTAAGGGCTGACCGATTCGGCCAACTCGGGGGCCTCGCGAGCGAGGGCTTCCCGGGCGTAGCGGGCGATCAGTTCGGCGGTCACGCGGGCTTTGGTGAAAACGATGTTGCGGATGCGCTCCCGGGTCAGGCGGACGCAGAGTTCGGTGGCCTCCGAGTTGGCGCTGCGCCGCTGGGCATTGTCGGTCCCTAAAACCGGCGGGTTCCAGAAGGCAAAGGTGCGCGGCCCGGTCGGGGAGCCGTCCCTGTCGATGACCCGGGTTTCCAGGCCGGTCAGCCTTTCCACCAGTTCGCCCGGGTTGGCGATGGTAGCCGAGCAGCAGATAAAGCGCGGCTGCGCCCGGTACATGTCGCAGAGCCGCCGGAGCCGCCGGATGATCTCCGCCACGTGGCATCCAAAAACGCCCCGGTAGGTGTGAATTTCGTCCAGAACCACATAGCGGAGGTTCCGCAGGAAGTGCGCCCATCCAGTGTGGTAGGGCAGGATGCCGATATGGAGCATATCGGGATTGGTCAGGATGATGTGAGCCTGCCGCTTGACCGCGCGGCGCTCGTGGGCCGGGGTATCGCCGTCGTAGGTGGCGGCCAGCACCCGGGGGAAGAGGTCGAATTCCTTGATTTTCCGGAGCTGGTCCTGGGCCAGCGCCTTGGTGGGAAAAAGATAGAGGGCGCGGGCCTGCGGCTCCTCCAGCGCAGTTTCGAAGACGGGCAGGTCGTAGCAGAGGGTTTTGCCGCTGGCTGTCCCGCTGACCACCGCCACATCGCGCCCCTCGCGGACGGCGTTGATGGCTTCGGCCTGGTGGGAATACAGCCGCTCGATTCCCTGCTCCTCAAGCCGGGCCGTGAGGAGAGGAGGCAGCGGCTTTTCCAGAACGCCATAGGAGGCGGGCCGGGCCGGAAGCTCGCGCAGGTGAACGATCTGCCCCCGGTAGCGCCGGTCCAGCTTGATCAATGTCAGAAAGCGCGAGACATCCATAGGCTTTCAATTCACAGGCGAGTTCTACCGCGCAGACTCCAGGGCCCGTGCGAATCGCCCCAGCCACATTTCGATATTCTTCGGGGCGACTGCCCTCGCGCAATAGCGTGGGGATCGAAGCGGTCGATTGTTTTGCGCCAGCACAGGCCAGCCTCCGGCCCCGTGATGTAGGGACCGGCGTTCCCGGACAGCATAGCGATCCAGATCAGGGTGACTGTCCCGCCGGGGCGGGGTTGGGGACTTGGGGAGACCGTTCCCTAACCCCCGGCCCCTTTCCCGAAACGGGCAGGGGGCGGGGATGGGGGGTCAAGTACCGCACGATCTATCCCCCTCTCCCCGCTTCGGGGAGAGGGGCCAGGGGAGAGAGGTCACCCATCCCAGGGGAGAGCGGTCACCCCTCCCCCAGGAGCGGAGTATCTTTTACCTTATCTGGATCGCTATGGGGCCGGCGTTCCCGGACAGATACAACCGCGCCGGCTGGTCGGGCGCGACCGGATAGCCCCGCCCGATGAGCATCAGGAAGCCGGGATAGCCGTCAGGGTCGCCGCCGTTATCGGAGGACCTATAGGCCACATTGTTGAAGACGACGCCCGCACGCCGGGGGAGATCAAGGGCTGCCGATGGCTGTGGTGAACCATCAGGTTCCGCGCGAAGGGAGCCCGTCCTTCCAGCGAGGGCATGCAGATAACCGCCTGCCTCCAGTTTTCGCCCGACCCCAGCTTGAACACGTTACCGGCGAAAGGATAGGCGATAAGGCAGTCGGCCACCGGCGCATCCGCCCAGCCGGGATCTCTCCAGTGGTTCAGGCCGAGTTACGTCCAGCTGCCCCAGGAGAGCGAGAGATGGTCGAGCGCCACATTGAAAGCATCGTTGCGGACATAGAGCGCGCCGGCGTTATTGCCCAGAGGGGCGGGAGCGATTTGCACCCTATTCCTCCGATTTCTTCAGATGCCGTTCCACAAGCTGCACCAACCCGATGCTCGTGGCGAACAGGATGACCAGCGGCACGGCCATCATGAGCATGGTGAAGGCATCGTTGGAGGGGGTCAAAACCGCTGCCACGATTGCCAGCGACACTATCGCCCCTCGCCACTGCTGCTTCATCAATTCGGAACTGATGACGCCCACGCTCGCCAGGAACATCAAAATCAGGGGCAACTGGAAGACCAGCCCGAAGGCCAGGCACATCTTGATGAGGAACGTCACATATCGGAGGGGCGATTGCAGCACCCGCGCATCCGAAGGCAAGAACGACAGAAACCACCCGATAGCGCCTGGAAAGATGAAATAGGCCAGCGCGACCCCCATAAAAAAGAGAAAGGCCGCAAAGGGCAGCACCATCAGCGCCCATCGCCTCTCCTGCCGGGTCAGGGCCGGAACGATGAACCCCCAGACCTCGCCTAGCAGCAGCGGCATGGCGACAATTACGCCGGCCACCAGGCAGATCTGGAACTGGACGAAAAAGGGCTCGGTGAAATTGAGATAGACAATTTCCCCTACCTTCGGGCCGAAAGCGATATGGATCGGGCGCATCAGCAGGCTGTAAAGCGGCTGGAAGAAGAACCAGCACCCGAAGGTGGTCAGCAACAGATAAAGCAGGCTGCGGATGATGCGCGAACGCAGTTCCGCCAGATGGTCGATCAGATCCATCTCCCGGTCGAAAGACTCCTCGCCCTCGGGCCTCTCCTGAGCCAAACCGTCATCCTTTCCGGATGCTTTGATCGTCATACCCCCCTGCCTTGAAGATAACGCTTCCGGGAGCAGGCCGCCTCATCCCAAGCGGAGGCTGGGAAAAAGACGCCCCAGCCTCCGCAGAAACAACCGTCTCCGTATAATCCGGTCCGCCCGGATTACTTGCCCATTTCCAGGGTGGCGGTCACATCGAATCTGACCTGAACCGGCTCGGACGCCGGGGCAGCCGCCCCGCCCGCCCCGGGCATAGCGCCCCCGGGGCCCATACCAGGCATGCCGCCGCCCGGACGCATCCCTCCGCCAGGCATCCCACCGCGCATCATCCCGCCGCCCATACCGGGCATGCCGCCGCCGGGCATACCGGGCATCCCACCGCCGGGCATACCGGGCATCCCACCGCTAGGACCCATGCCGCCGCCAGGACCCATGCCCCCACCCGGACGCATCCCGCCGCCAGGCATCCCCGGCATGCCGCC
>JADLDR010000122.1 GCA_020846535.1 Armatimonadota bacterium
ACCCCGAAAATTTCCTGCTTCAGCCCTTCGAGTAATTCTTTGGCTTTGAGGATATCTTTGGTCTGCTGGTCGCCGGTGATTTCGCGCTCGATGGTGAGCGGCCCCTGGTAGCCGAGCTCTTTCAGCTTGGCGAGGAAGCGGGGGATGCCCACATCGCCCTCTCCGAGCGGATATTCATGACCAAGTTGGCCTTCCTGGGTCGGCATCTTGCCATCCTTGCAGTGAACCCCGATGACATATTTGCCCACCAGGGACAGGGCTTCGATAGGATCGCCGGAGCCGTAGAGGAGCATGTTGGCCGGGTCGAAGTTGACGCGCAGGTTGTCCCGGTTCACGTCCTGGATGAAGCCGTAAAGCGCCTGCCCGGTCTCCTGGCCTGTCTCCAGGGAGAAGCACTGGCCGTTGGATTTGCACTTGTCGCAGATGCCCTGCACGGCGGCCACCACTTCCTCATAGTTGCCGCCGCCCGTCTCTTCGGGAACAAAGCCGATGTGGGCGGCCAGGGTGTTCACCCCCAGCTTAGCCGCGAAATCGGAAATCTGGTAGACCACCGCCACCCGGCCCGGTCGGGTCTCCGGGTTCACCAGACCGACGGTTCTCTGGATGGTCGGGATGTCCGCATAGCTCTCGCCCTCGAAGCCGCAGAAGATGGTCGAGACGGTCACGCCCGTTTTCGCCATCGTCTCCTTGAGTCTGGCGATGCCTTCATCGGAATGCCACTTGGATTCCGGGTAAAGCATCTGGCAGTTATCCATCCCCAGAGAGCCGATCTTTTCCATCCCCATCACCGGGTCCTGGCCCCCTAGCATCACGCCAATCGATAAAGGTTTCATGATTCCTCCATTGTGCTTGGTTTGCAGCCAAAGCCTGACCGTTTCAAAAGCTGCCCGTCATTAATTCGCTGGCAAAGGAAGGCTCTCCTTCTCACCTGTCCCATGGGAAGATGAAGGTCGGCGGGTTGGCATAGCGGTTCATGCTCAGGGTCAACCGGCTGCCCGCGCCCGGAGCCAGCCGGACATTGAAGAACGGCTCGCCTGCCGAAAGCCTCTGGCCTTCCGCCTCGATGCCGGTCCATTGGTGCTCTCCGTAGGCCCCACCCTGCACGGCCACGGTCCGGGCCTCTACCGGATCGAGGTTCACCAGGGTCAGTTCGATGCCTTCCGGGGTGATTTTTTCCACCAGGGCGGCCACATCCTCGGGGACCCCAGCCCGGCGGTTTTCAGGGTCGAAATAGCGCGCCTGGCAGTGAAGCGGCTGGGCGTGGCGGGGGTGGAGTCCGCCCAGCATCAGCTCGACCAGGGCGCGAACGGCAGCCGGGTTGTACACCATCGGGTCGTCTGAGAGGCGGGTGTCGGGGGTGGTGGCGTCCTGGCGCATGGCGTCCACGCGCTGGCGCACAGCCTCGAAGTCACGCCGGAGGGCCTGGGCGGGATAATCCGGGTTCTGCCCTTGCAGATATCCGACCCAGCCGTTCAGGGGAAGGCGCTTCAGGTCTTCGGGGCCGAGAGACCAGTAATAGACCTCCAGAGCGCCGTGGGAGAAGGGCTGCGGGGTGTAATCGTACCACCCTTCGTCGCCGAACATATGCGGGTAGAGGGTCTGGCCGTTCACCGTCTTTGCGTTGGCGTTGACCGCATTGATCATGTTGCGCCACACATCCACATAGCGCCGGTCTCCGGTTGCCAGGAGGGCGTTCCCGAAGCCGGACAGCCCCAGGTAGATCGTGTTCCGGTTCGCCTTCTCGCCGGTCTGAGGGACGGTGACGGAAAAGCCCCAGCCATAGGTCCCGCCGTACCATCTGCCCCCGCACTCCCCACCGACAGTCCCGTCCAGGCCGATATTGCTGGGGATGATCCCGCCGTTCTGCCGGGTGCGTTCGGCCCAGGCGTCCACATACTCCGTCAGCCAGTCCCTGTAGCGAGTTTCTCCGGTCAGGGTATAGGCGTTCAGGGCCAGGCCGGTCGCCACCAGGTTCTGCGGGTGGTCGCCGACGATATCGGTGTATTCCTCGAAATGGGCCAGCATCTCCTGATAGTTGCGCTCCCCATGGCGCGGATTGAAACGGCCCTCCACCTCTATGGGATCGCCCGTCCAGTCGAGGGCGGTCGCCTTCCTGAGCAGCGGCCCCCGACTCCCGTTGAAGAGGCTGCGGATGATTTTGCGCTCCGGGTCGTAGTTGGGAGCCTGCGGGTCTTCGTTCATGTAGAAGCCCGCGAAACGGCGCACCCGCATTTCGAACAGGCGGTCGTAGGGGTCGGAAAGGCCCTGCAAGTGGAAGACCACCAGCCCTTCTCCGTTATGCACCCAATCGAACATGACGGGGAACTCCTTGTAATACATCCCGTCCCGGGCAAACGGAACCTCAACGGTTCTGGCTTCCGTGTACTGGCTCAGGTGGCCTTCCCAGCCCTTTTTGTAGAGGCGCAGGATATCGTTGCCCGCCCCGAGGGCGTGAAGTACCGGCCAGTCGGTCAGGCTTTCGATGGCATCGTCGGGGCCGTCGTCCCCGCCCCAGCGAGGGACGCACAGCAGGTAGCCCCGTTCATCGAAATAGCGGTCGAAATATTCCTTACAGGCCCGCGCCTGGGCTGCCAGGAGCGCCCGTTCCAGCAGCGCCCACTCCGGCGGCGGCATGGGCGTCTTGACGGTCAATGCGGTCATGGGTTGGCTCCCTCCTGCCCGAACGCCTCATCGAGCAGCTCCTGCGTGCGGCGGACGATGGTATCCCCCGCATCCTCGGCAAGCTTACAACTGCGGGCGGGCCAGGTGGAATAGCCGCCGTGCCGGTAGGCTTCCTCTGTGGCGACATATCCCACGTAGCCGTCGGCCAGTTGGGAGATGATCGTCACCTTGACGGGCGAGTATTTCTTGATCGCCAGGCCGTGTTCCACATAGAGTTCCGCTGGGTTGGTACAGATGGCGGCATCGCCCACCCGGATCACGTTGAGATGCACCCCGACAGGGCTTTCGGCGCGAACGATCTCCGGCCAGTCCTTGCGGGCCTGGCTGAAATGCTCGTGCTGCCATACCTTTTGAAGTTCCGCTTCGTCCTGCGGGTATTCACGGATCGGGATCGGAACGACGGCCTGCGCCAGTTTCAAAACCGGGTTCTCCATGGGCCGGTAGGTTGCGGCGATCACCTTCAGGATTTCGCTGCCCAGGTAGAGGCCGGAACGCTTCCAGCCCTCTTCATTGCGCCAGGGCATCTCCTGGCCGGGATTGTTCTCCAGGTCGCTGGGGGCCGTGTTCCCGGCGGCCCCGGTCAGGTAGACGATTCCCAGCCCTTCGCCCAGGTTGCGCCGCAAAAATGCCCTGACGGCCCCGACGATATCCGCACTGTAGAACGATTCGCCCTCCAGGGAGTTGGGATGTGTGGAAAAGGAAGGGATCACCGCCTTCACATCGCCGTTCTTGCGCCGGGCGAAGATGACGCCCACCTCGCCGTCGCGGGGGCCTTCCAGACCGGCGAAGTCCTCGTTCCAACTGCCGTGATACATATCCGCCCTGCCGTCTATGTGCAGCCCCCTGCGGTTGAAGCCCATCTGGTCGATCCATCCGCGGCCTGCGAAGAGATCCACCGGCTCCGCGTTCCACAGGGACTTCCCGACCACATAAGCCAGCGACTCCCTGAGATCGGCCATAAATCCGGCGTCCACTTCTCCGGGAAGATCGCCCATGGTGACAGGGCCTACATGGGTATGGGTAGTCGCGATGATCACCGAAGCGGCAGGGATGCCGAGCCGCGCTTCGCAGAGCGCCTTGACCTCTTCCACAAAGGCATCCGGCAGGATACAGAGATCGCAGGAAACGATCACAGCCCGCGTCTCGCCGTCCGCAAAAGCCACCGCATTCACAGTCAGGGGATCGTGGGTGTACTCCGCGTAGCGAACATGCATCTGCCCGGCCAGCGTCAGCCTCCCGACCGGGGTGATATCCGAATAGGCAGTGCCGATATTCATGAGTTCCTCCTGTGATATTTCGAACGCTTCCCTCCGCTACGAATCACCATCCGTTGAGGGTTCCCAGGGTGACGGCTCCTGTGTAAGCATGGTATGAGGCCAGCACCGTAGCCAGGAGGCCCTCGGCCATTGCCTGGCGCACTGTGGGGGAGTGTTCGATGATGGAGCAGAGCGCGGATCGGGCGTTGGCTGCGGCAGCCAACTCGAAGTCGAGGCCGGGCCGGGTCAGGATTTCTTTCGGGATGTTCGCCCTCACCGTTTCGACCAGGAACTCCAGGCTGGGGTCGCTGAAGCGGTGCCCGTGAGGAAGCGTGGCCGCCGCCCGGCAGGCACCGCAGTCGCAATACCACAACACCATCAGGAGCGCCGGTCTGCGCCGTTCCAGGGCATAACCGGCCCAGTAAGCGACGGCTCCCAGGCTGAGGCTTTCCGTCTCGCCCCTGGCAAGCACCACGTTTCCGGCAGCCCTGACCGTGAAGAAATCTCCGAGGCTCCCGTCAAAGGTCACCTCCGGGGCCACCCTGGAATCGGCGCAGGAAACGATGACCACCGGGGAGTTTTGCCCTTCTTTCGCCTTCTGGATGCGGGTAGGCCTGTCCTGGCGGGGGTGGAGCATCCACCCTTCCATGTGCCGCCGGTTGCCTTCCATGAGTGTTTGCAGAATGGGGCGAATGGCAGGATTCGCGGGAACGCCAAAGGAGCGGGATTTCGCGCTGCGGATATCTTCCGGGAGGTCGAGCGGAAAATCGCTGCGAGCAGCATCGCGCTTCGAGGGCTTATTCATGGAAACCTCCGGCGTTCGTCATCAGGCTCCGGCAACGCCCTGAGACCGGGACAGAAGAGCAGCCGCCCGGTGTCTCTCATTCGCTTCCCGGCCCGCATTTCCTCCTGAAGCCAGAAACGCCGGCGAATGCCCCTCAAGCTGCCGTCAGCCTTTCTCCCTACCTGCGCCGAAAAACCCTTCCCCGGTCTTGCGGCCCAGTTTGCCGGAGGATACAAGCTGGCGGATCGGCTGGGCCGGGCGGTAGGCGTCTTCGTCCAGCCGGTCGTGCAGGATCTTCAGAATATGCTGGCAGATATCAAGGCCGATCAGGTCGGCTACCGCGAGTGGGCCTGCCGGGTGGAGCGCCCCCAGCCGCATCGCGGTATCGATATCCTCCGGAGAGGCGACCCCTTCTTCCACCATCCGCGCCGCCTCGTTGATCATCAGGAGGAGCAGGCGGTTGACAATGAAGCCCGGAGAGTCTTTCGCGACCACCGGCGTTTTCCCGCACGACCGGAGAAATCCGCAGACCGACTCGGCCAGACCGGGGCGCGTGAGAGCGTGGGGAATCACCTCCACCAGTTCCAACCGGGTGGGCGGATTGAAAAAATGGATGCCCAGAAACCACTCCGGCGCACGGCAGGCGGCAGCCAGATCGGTCACGCTCAGAGAACTGGTATTAGTGCCGATGACCGTAGTTTCAGGGATGCTCCGGCTGAGCTCCGCAAGAAGCAGGCTTTTGGCTTCCATCTCCTCGGCAACCGCCTCGATGATCAGTCCGGCGTCCTGAAAGCCGCCGGGGCCTGACGCTCCGGAAATCAGGGCGAGGATTTTTGGGACGCTTTCGGGGGACAGACGGCCCTGGGACGCGCTCTTCTGAAGCCGACCTTCGATCTGCCGGAAGGCTCCGCCCAGAGCGGCAGGGCTGCTGTCCCACAGCCTGACCGGGATGCCGCGCTCCGCAAACATCTGAGCGATCCCGCCGCCCATGACACCCGCCCCGATAACGCCCACGGTCTCGATGTTCATAAGACGCTCCTCACAAATTCTCCAGCAGCAGGGCGATCCCCATTCCGCCGCCGATGCACATGGTCGCCACTCCCAGACGGGCTTGCTGCCGCTTCATCTGACGCATAAGGGAGACGGCGATGCGCGTCCCGCTGGCCCCGATGGGATGGCCTACCGCAATCGCCCCGCCGTTCACATTGACCTTCTCCTCGCCGATGCCGAGTTCGGCAAGGACGGCTAAAGACTGCGCAGCAAAGGCTTCGTTGAGTTCCCAGAGATCGATATCGACCGCAGTCAGGCCGTTCCGGGCCATCAGCTTGCGAACAGCCCCCACCGGCCCCAGGCCCATCACCTCCGGGGCGCATCCCACCACCACAACATCCCGGACCAGAACGGCCCCGGCTGCGGAGAGGCCGGAAGCCGCAAGGCTCTCCTCCGCGGCCAGCACCACCGCGGCCGCTCCGTCGTTGATGCCTGAAGCGTTGCCTGCGGTGACCGTGCCCCCTTCCTGGAAGGCGGGGCGGAGGTTGCCCAGCTTTTCGAGGGAGGTATCGGGCCTGGGGCGTTCGTCCGACTGCACAGCCGTTTCCGCCTTCCGGCCCTGTATGATGATCGGGACGATCTCCTCCGCAATGAAACCGGCCTCCAGCGCCGCCGCATAGCGCCGGTGGCTCTGGACGGCGAACCTGTCCTGATCCTGACGGGTCAGCCGATAGTCTGCGGCCAGCCTTTCGGCGGTGATTCCCATATGATACTGCCCGAAGGCATCGGTGAGGCCGTCTGTCAGAATCGTGTCCGCCGCCTGGCTGTGCCCGAGCCGCGCCCCGCCGCGCATGGCGGGCAGGATATAAGGAGACTGGCTCATGCTTTCGATGCCGCCCGCCAGCGCCCTGTCCGCACGGCCCAGGAGGATGTTGTGCCAGGCCAGTTCGATGGCCTTGATACCCGACCCACACACCTGATTGACCGTATAGGCAGGGACGCCTTGGGGCACGCCCGCGCCGATGGCAACCTGCCGGGCCGGGTTCTGCCCCTGACCGGACTGGAGGACATTCCCGATGATCACCTCATCGATTTCGTCCGGACTGATGCCCGCACGACGGAGGCTTTCCGCCGACGCCGCCACTCCCAGCCGGACCGCGCTGACCGGGGCAAGGCTTCCGCCCAGTTCTCCGATGGGCGTTCTCGCGCCGCCCAGCATCAATACTTTTCTCATGGCTCTCTCCTTTCGAAGAAACTTTGCGGCATCGTGTTGAGATCGCGAGCGATCCGGGGCTGAAAATCCATTTTATCCAGAATATCTTTTTGCAGATCGATGCCGGGCGCGATCTCGGTCAGTTCCAGCCCGCCCGGGATCAGGCGGAAAACGGCCCGCTCGGTGATGTATAGTACCCTCTGCCCTTTTTGCAGCGCATAGGGGCCGCTGAAGGTGATATGCTCCACCGCCCGGGTGAACTTGCGAACTTTGCCTTCCTGATCGATGCGGAGCTTTCCTTCCTGGAAGGAGGTTTCCAGGCCTCCGGCCGTGAAGGTTCCGAGGAAGGCCACCTTCCGGGCGGTCTGGGAGATGTTCATGAATCCCCCTACCCCTGCGATACGGCTGCCGAACTTGCTGACATTGACGTTCCCTGCCGCGTCGCATTCCGCCATCCCCAGGAATGCGATATCCAGACCGCCGCCGTTGTAGAAATCGAACATATAAGGCTGGTCGATCACAGCCATCGGGTGAACGGAAGCGCCGAAGCTCAGCCCGGAAGCGGGCAGCCCTCCGATGGGGCCTGCCTCGACGGTGAAATAGAAGTCGCTCAGCCGCTTTTTCTCCTTGGCGATGACCGCCACCCCTTCCGGCATCCCGATCCCCAGGTTGATGATATCCCCTTCCCCGATTTCCTCGAAGGCCCGGCGGCAGATAAAGCGTCGGGGGCCGTCCTCCAGAGGGGGAAGTGCGACAGCCTCGATATCTCCCTGGGCGGTGTAGGCGGGATTGAACGGCTCCGCAAAGGTCTGCATGTGGTTTTCCGGACGACTCACCACAACCGCGTCCACGAAGATGCCGGGAATATGGATGCTTCCGGGGGCTCGCGAGAAATCCGGCGCGATCCGGGAGATCTGGGCGATCACCTTGCCCCCGGAGTTGCGGGCGGCCTGGGCAATAGAGAGAGCCTCGGCGGTGATAACCTCTTCTTCAAAGGAGATATTCCCGAAGGAATCGCTGGCCGTGCCGCGCACGAGGGCGATATCGATGGGCAGCGCCTTATAAAGCAGCCATTCGCGTCCTCCGACCTCGATGACATGGACCAGATCCTCGGTGGTGCGGTCATTCAGCTTTCCCCCGCCGTTGCGGGGGTCCACGAATGTGCCCAGGCCGATATGGGTGAGGGTTCCCGGATTTCCGGCGGCGATATCTCGGAAAAGATGGCTGATGACGCCCTGCGGGAAATTGTACGCCTCGATCTTATTCTCCAGTGCAAGTTTACCGATCTTCGGGGCCAGGTTCCAGTGGCCACCGATCACCCGCCGGAGCATCCCCTCCCCGGCCAGGTGATTCATCCCCCGGCTTTTGCCGTCACCCTGCCCGGCGGCGTATACGAGCGTCAGCCCCCGCGGCCTCGCCTTCTCATCAAAAGCACGTTCGAGGGCCAGCGTCAACTCCTCGGGATGGGCGCATCCCACGAATCCCGCGATGGCGACTGTCGCCCCGTCGGGGATCCATTCGACCGCTTCATCGGCAGTGAGAATCGGTATTTTCTTCATGTCTGCCCCTTTTCCGGATGACACGTTCGAGATCCCTCCCTTGAAGAGTCGGACGGCGCTTCAGTTCCGCCTCAGATGGCTTCCGCACCATTTCACGGCATTGTCGATCAATTCATCGGCTTCCTCTGGGCTGGCGGCCCAGGTTCGGAGGACAAGTCCTTCCGGGTTCAGGCGGCGAATCAGGAATTCGATATTGTCCGGCCCGGCGCTCAGGTCGAGGCAGCGGCCTGCGGCCTGCACCTGGCGGTAGAGGTCAAGGTAGGCAGGCCCGTTGTCCGGGTTGCCTGAGCCAGGAACCCACTGGATCGCTCGAATATAGGGCCTGCTCAAAAGGCGGGGCAGGTGGCGGACAGCCCCCGGGCCGTCCAGGTGATACCAGATGATCGGGCTGTGTTCCGCAAGGATATCGAGTTCCGCCAGCACGAAGCGGTCGAACATCTCCCCGCTGATCATGCAGGACATATCGGACTGGGTGATAGCAACCGGCTCACTGTGCCAGAGGCCCGGCCAGCCCCATACGTGGCCTGCTTGCCGTTCCCGGATGATTTCGCGAAAATAGCCGGCGGCTTCGTGCCAGGGGGCGGCCATCTCGATCAGCGTGCGGCGACACCGCTCGATATCTTCGGCCATCTCCATCAGAAACATCTGGCTGCCCAGCAGCAAAGGCAGGAGATCGTTTAGGACCATCGGGCAGGGGTAGCCGACCAGGAAACGGCCCTTTGCTTCCTCCAGCAAGCGCCTCAGCACGGATCCCAGCTTTTTGCGCCAGGGGTCGCCTGTTCCCGGGTTCCACAGGCTTGCATCCTGGCCTTCCCGCATTAATTCGGGCAGCCAGATGGTCTCCCGGGTGAAGCGCACCTCCGGCCCGCATCCAAGGGTCCAGCCGAGCATGATCAGATGCGCCCCGTCCGCAGGAACCGATTCCCCGGCATAGTAGGTCGCCCCTAACTGCCGGACAAGCCTTTCCGCCGTGAAGTCCGCATCGAACCAGAAGGCTTCCATATCCTCCGGGCAGGCGGATGGAGGCGGCGGCTCGACCGGCAGAGGCGCGGTGATGTCCAGACACGGCCTGTCCACAGGCTCAAGGTTCCAGAAAGCCCGCCAGCGCCGGCAGGCCCGCGGCCAGTCGGGTTTGAAGAGAAGAGGCTGGGGTTCCATGTCAACGTTTTTTCAGGATTTCGGAGATAGGGATCAGGGCGGCCCGGCACTGGGCGCGCGAACCGTCGTAGTAGGTGGGCGGATCGCCGGCCCAATAGTAGACGACAAGGAGTTTCTCCCCCATCATCACCGCGCTGGGATAGCCGAAGTCACCGGACAGCGGTCTGGTCAGCCGGAGGTGCGTTTCGATATCCCAGGTCTTACCACTGTCGCGGGAGAGAATGGCGCGGATATCGGTGTCCTTCTGCCGGTTGCCGAAAACCAGCAGGATTTGCCCGTTCCCCATGCCCACCAGGTCCGCCGGGTGCTGGCTCGCGCCGGTGGCCTGAACCAGAGATTTCCAGGTATACCCCTTATCCTCGCTGCGGTAGAGGTCAAGGTGCTGGTCTCCCTCCGAGCGGGCCGCGGCCAGCAGGGAGCCGTCCTTGAGGGCCAGGAGCGCCGTTTCGTTGTGGCCGGCGGCAATCAGGGATGGGTCGCCCCAGGTGGCTCCTTCATCGCGGGAACGCACCACATAGGCATAATCGCCGACGCCTTCTCCGGTTGCCGGCATATTCGGAACCGCCGGAGCGTGCGCCCCGTAAACGTTTTGCAGATAGGTTCCATCGACCTGTCGGATAATCCGGCCATAGGGGGAATGGGATTCCACATCCCCCAGTTTCAAATTGGCGAAGCGCGACCAGTGAAGCCCGTCGTCATCGGAAAAAACCTGCATATCCCGGGCCAGGTTCCATTCCGGCTGGTAGATTCCCTCGCCGTTGTAGCTGGCCTGGAAATGAAAACCCAGCATGAAACGGCCTTTGGGCGTGATGCCGAACGCCGGGTTCCGGTCATCGGCGCAGGTATCGACCGCCGTGCGCTTGCCGTACCACTTCAGCCCGTCCTCACTGAAGAAAAGGTCGAGCCGCCCGCCGATGTTGATGTGCCCCCCTCCCCCGCGCAGAACTACCGCCGCCCTGTCGTCCGGCGTTTTATCGATAACCGGAAAATGCCCCTGCCCTTCTGTCACAATTGCATTCTGCACCCCCGGCGCTTCGGTCAGGTCCACGAGCCGGGGCTGAGCCTCCGTGTTCTCCGCCATGACGATTCCCTCCAGACAGAATAGTAGTCCGATGGTGGTTGAGAGATATTTGAGCATATGCAGGCCTCGTATCATTGAGAACAGCGCCTCATTATATATCCTAACCCAAGTTGCCACCTAGCCCGGGGCCTGCCCTGCTTTCCGCTGTAGGGGTGCGATGCATCGCGCCCAACGGCCTGGCAGGGCGCGATGCATCGCGCCCCATACGCATCAAGATAAGGAGAAGCACCATCCGCTCCTGGGGGAGGGGTTACCTCTCTCCCCTAACCCCTCTCCCCGAAACGGGGAGAGGGGGACAGATCGTACGGGAATTTACGGCGCAATCCGCTCCCCCTGCCCGTTTCGGGAAGGGGGCCGGGGGTTAGGTAACGGTCGAACAGAGGCCCGCACCCCGCCCCGGCGGGACAGCCACCCTGATCTGGATCGCTATGGGGCGCGATGCATCGCGCCCCTACCCCGCATCGACCTTAATTCGGGTAGGGAGCCACTTGGGTTATCATATGTCATTGTGAGCGCAGCGAGACCATCTGGATTTTGCGGCTATGGAGATGGCCGCGTCGCTGCGCTCCTCGCAGGCTGCATCGATTATACGACGATTGGCCGACCCTCATCCTTTACAGCCTATGCTTGTCCGCTACCTGGCTTACGATGGCGGCGGCGAGTTCGCAGTGTTCCGGCTGGTACTTTTCGCAGAAAGTCGACCAGCGGATCCAGGTTTTCAGGAAGTCTCTGGCGTTGGGGCAGGAGTCGGCGCTGTAAAAGTATTCGTAGGAGGCGGGAGGTGTGGAATAGGGATAGACGCCGCTGCGGGCGTTTTCCTCCAGGAAGGTGCAGGCGGCGGGCATGAGGTAGTATTCGCCCAGCCCCGCGCCCGGGATCCCGGCTTCGGCCATCTCGCGGGCGAAATCCTCCGGGGCGCAGTCGAATTGCGTCGGATCGATGCTGACGCCGAACATCCAGCAGGAGTAGACGCCCTGGTAATCCGGGATGGGGATAGGCGTGACGCCGGGGATTTCAGCCATCATTTGCATGAGAAGGCGGGCCATTTTGTCGCGGTGGGCTACCTGTTCCCGGATGATTTCGAGCTGAGCCAGAGTGATGGCCGCTGTGGATTGAGTCATCCGGTAGGCGTAGCCGGGGACGACATGTTTCCTGCCGAAGTGGGCCTCCATCACGGCCCCGCGGCTCTGGCCGACAAAGCGGATCATCTCCGCCAGGTCATCGTCATTGGTGACCACACAGCCGCCCACATCGGAACCCAGCGTTTTCTCGGAGTCGAAAGAAAAGCCTGCCGCCGTCCCCAGAGTGCCCGCAAACCTGCCCTTATACTCGCTGAAGACCGCCTGGCAGGCGTCCTCATAGACAATCAGGCCGTACTCCTCGGCCAGGGCGTTGATGGGATCCATATCGCATATCAGGCCCGTTTTGTGAACGGCCAGGATCGCCCGCGTCCGGTCGCTGATGCATGCCTTGATCGTCTCCGCGCTCAGGTTCACGGTGCCGAGGGCGGCGTCAGCGAAGACAGGGATGTAATTCTCCCGGATCAACCCCTGGATACTGCCGTAATCGGTGATGGGGCTGACGATGATCTCGTCCCCGGGGGCAAAATCGAAGGCGGCGGACAGGGCAGCCAGGGCCGGGGTGCAGCCCGGGGTGGCAATACAGTGCTTTACTCCCAGAGCCTCCGCAAACGCCTTCTCGAATCGGCCTAGCATATCGCAACTGAGGCCGCTGGCGACCACCTCCTGAAGATATTTCATGGCATTCGGCCCCATTGTGCGGGGGAAAGGGTTCGGCAGTGTGCCGGTCAGCCCCGCCACGGCGGCGGCCCCGTATTTCGCTCGCTCGGTCATGAGTACTCTCCTTGTATATATTTGTTTGCCTGGGCTATAGGGGCGCGCACACAATGCGCCCGATCACCGGGGCGGACACGCAGGTCTGCCCTTGCGAATCTCCGATGCTAAGGGCGCGCTATTTCTCCGGGCCGATCAAGGCCCTGACGAATCCGTCTCTTCGATTCCCTTGCGCCTGATCTCCACAACCAGCTCGCCGTTTTCGGGGCGGACGGTGACGAGAGGATAGGCGGTGGGCATAGGGTCCACTAATTTTAGCTTGCCCATACCGACGATTTTTTCGTCACGGTAGCCCTCGGGATCCAGTGAGACGATGGTACCCTTCGTGACGGTCAGGCGGGTTCCTCCCGGCCAGGTCAGGTTATTTTCCTTCCAGACCGGCCTGCCATAGCACCACCACTGCACATCCCGGTCGGCCTGACGCCTTATCCTGAGAAGGCCGGGGCGCTTGAGTTCCAGGGTTTGCCGGCTATGGCCTGTGCCCGCAGCTCCGGCGCACGAGATGGTCGCCATTTCGCCGTTGTCGGCCAATACGACATCGGTAGCCGGTTTGAGCTGGCTGTCGATATTGTAGAGATCGACCCATACGGGCCGACCGCCCGCATGGACGATCACCTGCCCTAGCCTTATTCCTGCCACGATATCCCCGGCCCGATAGAAGTCCCGGACATAGTACTCATTGACATCGGCGAATGCGAAGGAACGGGGCAGTTTCTTCTCGACGGCGGGCTTGACGGTCGAATCGTACCAGGCGTAGGCATAGCCGCCCATCTCGAAGAGAAGCTGTTCCCCATTGGCGGTGATATAGCGGGTCTCCTGGATGGCTCCCAGCGTTTTGTCCCAGAGCGCCAGGCGCTGATAGATGGGGCGGCGATACTCCCTGGCAAGATAGAGCAGCACCGGCGACCAGTAGTTGAGCTGGCCGTATGAAGGCGCAAAGAGGATGTTCTCCTGATCCTGATCGTATCCCTTTTTCTTTTCACAGGCCACCGCCGCCAGAGCGATCCGGCCATCCATAAACTTCCTGTATTCCTTGAAAAGATCGCGGCCTGTCACGCGCCTCAGAGCGTCCATGAAAAAGATGCGATACTGCATGGTGGAGGCCCAGAAATTGGAGGACTGCTCCTGGGTTCCGCTGGGATTCAGGGCTTGCGGCAAAAGATGATCCGTATGCTTTTTCACCATTAGAGCGAGCCAGTTGCGGGCTTCCTCAACCTCGTCCAGCAGGGCCAGCGCCGCTACTCCGAAGGAAGAGGCTTCCACGCTTCCATGATGCTTGTCCTGACCCGGCCCGGCCATCTCGGGGTTTTGAAGATACCATCGGTAATATTTCCCCCCGATGCTCGCCAGCGTCTCCTGGATTTCCCGCCGATCCTGGGGGGATAAGCGGTCGTAAAGAAGGTCGTAGCTGACCGCCACACCTTTCAGGAGGCGCATGACCGCATAAGCCTTGTTGGCGTCCGGCTCCCCGTCGGCCTCTTTCCGCCAGATGCGGCAGCAGCTCAGCGTCCACTTCCGCCCGGCCTCGAAATAGGGTTCCTCCAGGCTGTAGGCATAGGCGAAGGCCAGGTGTTCCATAATCGCCATGTCCTGCATCATGGCGTAAAAGCGGTCGTAGAGGTTCAGGTAAATGGGGTCGGGCGATACGGGAGCGATCCATGCGGTGCGGGGTGTTTTCGCGAGGCACCAGTCCGCAGAGGCTTTGAGGTTTCGATAGATGCGGGCACGAACTCCCTGCGTCCTGGTCTTGCGAAGCCGGGCCAACTCCTCCGCATTGAAATAAAGCCGGGGATGGCTTCCAGCGCCTGCCTCCGCACAACTTGCCGAGGCAATGCAAAGAAGAATGACAGCAGAGGCTACGGCGATTCTTGAAAGCATGGCGGGTTCCTTTTCGCAGGAAAGGCGAAGGCGGTTCGGGATCGAGGGAAGCATAGTAGATGGTTACCTCTCCCCTTCTCATTGCACGTCCCTACTCCCCCGATTCGGCCTTGCGGCGGATGGCTTCTACGATTTTGTCGGAATTTTCCTGCATCTTTTTTTTGATAAGGTTCTTGATGATGGGGCCGATTAGGGGAAGGTCGTATTCGTAGGTCAGAGTGGAGGTGAAGCGTGAGCCTCCGTCCTCCTCGGTGAAGCGCCAGCTGCCCTCATAGACCTTGAAATCCCCTTTGACCAGGCGGAAGCGGCAGGTCCGCTCCGCGTCGTTCCAGATATCCTCTTCCACCCACTTCACCGTCAGCTTGAATTCCTGTACCAGCCCCACCCATGCGGCCACCACCCGGCTGCTGTCCTCGCTGCGCTCCAGGATGTCGATGCTTTTGACATCAGGCATATAGTCTGAAAACCGCTCGATATCCCGGGCCAGCCGGTAAACCGACTCCACATCGGACGCGATATGCGCCGAACTTGTAATTTCGGGCATGTTGATCTCCTTTTGAAAAGCATCCCCAGATCCCTTGCTAAGAGGGGCTTCATCCCTATGTTCTCCACGCAGGACGTTGGCCTCAAGATACCGATTTGGAAACGATCCGGGCCGATCCGTAGGGGCGATCCTTGTGATCGCCCTCTTGTCTAGCCCTTTACTGCAACGCCTGTCGAAAAGATACATCAAAGTACCGTACAGTCTACTCCCCCGCCGAAGCCCGGCGGGGGCTGAAGGGGCGGTTGCCTTGCTCACACCAGCCCTTCGAGCATCTCCAGGGCTTCGGCGACGGCCTCATCGAAGGCTTGAACCACAACATCTATCTCCTCGCGGGTGATGATGAGCGGCGGCTCGAAGCGGATGACGCGGGGGTTGTTCAGGGTGTAGGCGGCGACCACCCCGCGCCGGGCCATGCCTCCGATGACCAGTTCGCCGATATCCTCCACCTCGAATTCCGTGCCGATCATCAGGCCGATGCCACGAACTTCGGAGATGGCTTGCGGGTAGCGGGCATGCGCCCCGCGGAGCTTTTCGAGGAAATAGGCTCCGGTGTCGGCAGCGCGGGCGGGGAGATTTTCTTCCTCAAACACCTCGATAGCGGCCAGGGCCGCGACGCAGGCCAGAGGGTTCCCGCCGAAGGTGGTGGTATGAATCAGGGGGTTCTGGCCGAAGGAGGCTTCCCAGACAGCGGGCGTGGCGGAAAAGGCCCCGATGGGCATCACGCCGCCGCCGAGGGCTTTCGCCATGGTCATGATATCGGGGGAAATTCCTTCATGATCCACCCCGAACATCCTCCCCGTGCGCCCGAATCCTGTCTGCACCTCGTCGGCGATCATCAGGATGCCTCGCTCATCGCAAAGCTGGCGAACCGCTTTCAGGTAGCCTGCGGGCGGGATGCGGATGCCGCCCTCGCCCTGCACGGGTTCCACGATCACGGCTGCGGTTTCCCCATCGCTAGCGCTCTCCAGGGCTTGAATATCGCCGAAAGGAACGTGCGAGAAGCCCGGGACCAGAGGAGTAAAGGGCGTTTTGAAGAGTTCCCTCCCCGATGCGCTGAGGGAACCCATGCTTTTCCCGTGGAAGCCTCCGACAGTGGCGACAAAGTTGCGCCTGCCGGTATACATCCGCGCCACCTTGATGGCCCCTTCCACAGCCTCGGTGCCGCTGTTGCAGACAAAGGAATACTGAAGCGGGCCGGGCGTGACCGAAGCCAGCTTCGCACAGAGGTCGGCCAGAGGCTTGTTGAAAAAGATTTTGGTGGAAAGCGGCAGCTTGCCCACCTGCGCCCGGACCGCCTCGACCACCTTCGGGTGGCAATGCCCCAGGCTAAAAACCCCGTACCCGCCCAGGCAGTCGATATATTCGTTCCCTGCCAGATCGTAAATGCGGGTTCCCTGCGCTCTTTCCTCGATATTCCCGAAGCCTGCAAAGCGCATCACATTCGCCAGGCCCGGGTTCACATACTCCCGGTATTTCTCGAACACATCGTCTAAAACGGCCTCGACATCCACAGCCTCATCCTCCTCCCGTTTCGCCCGGAGGCGTCCTCCCCATTATAGCACATTCTTTCGGGCGAATCCAGAAGGAATCGAGCCGCGCACGGGGGAATTAGGGTGTAGGGGGGTAGAGGGAAGAACGGCGCGGCGGGCGCGGCTTCTGCTATACCCTAAACTCTATTCCCTACACCCTACCACGAAAGGATTGGGCTGATGCGGTCATATAGCGGCGGGCGGGGGTATGCGGGGGCGGCGTTCGGTGAGACGGCGTTTCGGGTGGCGGAGGGCGGGCCTTCTCTGGAGGAGGCGATTCCCGGATTCGAGGTGGCGATGCCGGAGGGGAAGCTGTATTATCGCGTTGAGCGCCCGCTTGAGGAAGTCGCGTCGTGGGCTGTGGCGGTGGAGGCATCGCTGAAGGGCATTTGCCCGGCTCTGGAAGGGCAGATTCCATCCTGCCGGACAAAGCGCCTGAAGCCGGAAGAGATTCTTTTTCTGGACCTCGAAACGACGGGACTGGGGGGGACGCCTCTCTTTTTGATCGGCACGATGGCCTTCCGGGAGGGGGGGCTGCGCCTGATCCAGCTTCTGGCCCGTTCCTATGATGAGGAGGCTGCCGTCCTGGCCGCCCTCAGAGAGATGATGAAGCCGGTGAAGATTCTCATCACCTTCAACGGCAAAACCTTCGATGTGCCCTATGTGCGGTCTCGGGCCGCCCGGTGGGGGGTTCTGGTCAAAGAGGCGGAAGTCCACCTGGATATGCTTCAAAAAGCGCGGTCACTCTATGCGGGCCGCTTCCCTAACTGCAAGCTGCAAACCCTGGAACAGTGCGTTTGCGGGCGCACCCGCCGGGGCGACATTCCTAGCGCCCAGATTCCCCGCGCCTACCACGAATATCTCAGCACAGGAAACCCCACCCGCCTTGCCCGGGTCATGGAACACAATCTCATCGATCTGGTCACCACAGCGGAACTGATGATCCGGATGATGGGGGGGTAGTAGGGCTATACATCGGCTGGAGGAAATATCGCTGTTAGATCGCGCGTGCCGTGAAGTATTCGAGCGATTTCAATTTCGTTGTCTTTGATCCTATAAAAAATAACGTATTATCCTACGGCCAAGCTGCGAATCGCAAAACCGAAGTCCTCACAGCGGCGGCTCGATTCCGGGAACTCTTTCAACAGGTCCAACTGTTCTCCCATCGCATGGATCAGACGGTTGGCCGATGCCGTATTGTATTTCTTTTCTTAATGCTTCCCGCCGCATCTCCTTCAGGGCATCCTATTCGATCAGAAGCCGCAATCCCTCACGGATAACCTCGCTAGCGGAGCTATATTGCCCGCTTGCGACCTTCTCGTAGAGGACTTTCTCCAGTTCCGGGGTGAGTAAAATATTCATCGGATCCCGTCACTTTTCGCTCTACTGGTTTTATAATACCTAAAATAACTGAAAATAGCAATCGATGTTATTTAGCGAATTATCTTGCCAATTGTTCGGCAGGAGGAGTGTGAATTTCCCTGCATAGTTGCAAAAATCCCGCCCGGCAGGTTAAAATAAGGGGAAAGGGGGCGAGTCGCTCTTGCGGAGTCTTCTATTTATCCTGATGGCCGCTCTGTGCTGGGGCATCAGCCCGCTTTTGGAGAAGGTGGCCCTATCGAAAGGCGACGCGACGGCAGGGTTGATGTGCCGGACGTGGGCGGTAGCGATCTGCCTGCTGGTTCTCGGGGCAGCCACCGGCCAGTGGAAAGCGGTGGGCCAGTTGGACGGGCGGACGATCCTCCTCTTTGCGTTGAGCGGCATTGTCTCCGCCATGGTGGGCCAGTGGCTTTACTACCACGCTCTGAAGGGGGCCGAAGCCTCGCGCATCGTGCCTATCGGGGCGACCTACCCGCTGGTGGCCGCGGCTTTAGGCATCCTCTTTCTCAAAGAACCGATCACCCTGCCGAAGCTGCTGGGCGCTGTCCTGATTTTCTGCGGGGTGGTGCTGGTCAAAAGTTGAATGGTTTCGGATAACCGGGGCGAAGTGCGGCCCCGTTGGATAATGCTTCCGGCGTCAGGCCGGGAGGAGCGACGAAAAAGGAGAAAACAGCATGCCACTTGTACCGATGAAGCAAATCCTCGATGAAGCCAAGAAGGGCGGTTACGGGGTCGGGGCTTACAATGTGAACAACATGGAGCAGATTCAGGCCATCATGCAGGCCGCCCGCGAAACCCAGTCCCCGCTCATCATCCAGGCTTCCAAGGGAGCCCTGGAATATACCAGCTTCACCTATCTCAAGCACCTGATGATGGCCGCCGCCGAAGAGAATCCGGACCTGCCGATTGCCCTGCACCTCGATCACGGCCCGGACCTAGAAACCGTAAAAAAGGCCATCGACATCGGCTTCACCAGCGTCATGATCGACGGCTCCCTGGACTATTCCAAAAAGACCGACTCCGGCAGCCATCCGGCCCGCACCTTCGAGGATAATATCCGTGTCACCAAAGAGGTGGTGGATTACGCCCACGCCTGCGGCGTGACGGTGGAAGGCGAACTCGGCACCCTCGGCGGGATCGAGGATGACACCCATGCCGAATCCGTTCACCTGACCGACCCCAACGAGGTTGAGGAATTCATGGCGAAGACCGGCGCGGACGCCCTAGCGGTCGCCATCGGCACGAGCCATGGAGCTTACAAGTTCAAGGAAGCCCCAGTGCTGGCCCTCGATCTGGTGAGCGAGATTCACAAGCGCGTTCCCGAGTTGGCCCTGGTCATGCACGGCTCCTCCAGCGTGCCGCAGGAATTGGTGGACCGGGTGAACAAATACGGCGGCCAGATGAAGAAGACCATGGGCGTTCCGATGGAGTCCATCCAGGAAGCTATCCGCTGCGGCGTCGCCAAAGTCAATATCGATACCGACGGACGCCTCGTTCTGACCGGGGTGATCCGCCAGGTCTTCACCGAGAAGCCCAGCGAGTTCGACCCCCGCAAGTATCTGGGGCCTGCCCGCAAAGCCCTCGCCGAATTCTACGCCCTGAAGATGCAGCAACTCGGCACAGCCGGCCATGCGAAGGACTATGCCCCTCTTACCCTGGAAGATATGAAGAAAGTCTACGGTGACAAGTAACCGGTAGACGTCCATAAGAATAACCCTCGCGACGGAGGACGGCAGGATTTTGCCGTCCTCCGTCGTATTTTGAGGGTGGAGCGCAAGTTTATCCCCTACCCCATTCCCACAAGAGGAGGCAACGGTGAAGATATCAGCAGGGAAATTGCGGAACCTGATCAAGCTGTCCGATGAGAGCGGGCGGTTCAAGATGATGGCGATTGACCAGAGGGGTTCTCTGGCGAAAATCCTGGCGAAATATGCCGGGGGCGATCCCGACAATCTGCCTTATGAGGCGATGGCCCGTACCAAAGAGGCCATTACGGAGCTTCTCTCGCCTTTCGCCACGGCTGTGCTGACCGACCCGATTTACGGTTACCCTTATTCTGTCCGGCATATCCCGGCGGAGTGCGCCCTGCTTCTCTGCACGGAGGCAACCGGCTACGACAAGGCCGGGCCGGGAGGCAAGGAGCGCAAGAGCAAGATGCTGGAAGGCTGGTCCGTGGAAAAGGCCAGCCGGGCCGGGGCGGATGCCATCAAATTCCTGGCCCACTACAGCACCGAGGCTTCGAATGACGCACGCAGCCACCAGCACCAGGTGATCCGCGCTCTCGGGGCGGAGTGCGCCAAGTACGACCTTCCTTTCCTTCTAGAAGTCGTCACTTACCCCATCCACGAGGCTTCGGTGGATACGCCGGAATTCGCCCGAAAGAAGCCGGGCCTGGTGGCGGAGTGCGCCCGGGAGTTCTCCAAACCGGAATACAAGGTGGATGTTCTCAAGCTGGAATTCCCGGCGGATCTCAAATACTGCTACGAATACTCCCGGCGGGTCTTCGATAGCAAGGAGCGGGAGCCGATCTACGATCTGGAGGAAGTGCGGGGTTTCTGCCAGACGCTCGATGAGGCCAGCAGGCTGCCCTGGGTGATTTTGAGCGCCGGGGTCGCTATCGAGGAATTCATCAAAGATGTCGAACTGGCGACCGAGGCGGGAGCCAGCGGGTTCCTCTGCGGACGTGCCATCTGGCAGGAAGCCCTCACTGCCTACCCGGACATCGAAACCATGAAGGAGTACCTGGAAAGCGATGCGGCCTACAACTTCACGCGCTGCAACGCCGCCTGCGATCTAGCCGTCCCCTGGTTCGACCACTCGCCCTTCGAGGGCTGGGACTCTGTGGAACTCGCCGGCCAGGAACCGGACTGGTTCATGAAGTATTGAAGGGGGGCAGGGGTGTCTGCCCCTTATAAGGGTAGGTTTTTCACGTTGCCCCTGCATGCAGGGGTCCAGTCAGGTTGCGGCACCGGCCCATTGGACTTCCCCCGAAAAAACGGACACACGGACATGGGCCTGTCAAGGCCGGATCATAATCCTGGAGGTGTCCGATGAAGCGTCCGCAGTATACACCGGAGTTCCAGGATGAAGCCGTGCGCCAGGTTCTGGACGGCCAAGAGACCCTGGCCCGGATCGCTCGGAA
>JADLDR010000123.1 GCA_020846535.1 Armatimonadota bacterium
ATCTTGATGCATATGGGGCTGTGTTCATAGCCCCCCGCCCCCGCACAATCCCTCAGGAGCGATCCCATCTCAGCCCTTCGTCGAGCATGGTCAGGTAATTTTCCATCGGAATGTAGTCCGGGATGGAGTTGCCGGAGCCGAGGGCGTAGCCGCCGCCCGGCATGCAGGCGTCCAGGATGCCGCGGACATAGCGCCTGAGTTCCGGCTCGGGAAGGCGGGTGAGTTTATCGATATCGACCCCGCCCAGAACGGCGATGCGCTCTCCATATCGCTCCTTGAACTGCCCGACGGGAACGATAACATCCTCATAGGAGTGCTTGCCGTCGATGCCGACATCGCCGATGAGGTCTTCCATCGCTTCTTCCAGGTTGCCGCAGGAGTGGAGGCAGTAGAAGAGTCCGTGGTCGTGGCAGAGCCGGGCCAGCTTGCGGTGCCAGGGAAAGACATACCGGCGCAGCGCCTTCACCGAGATCAGGGTTCCGGTCTTGTGGCCCATGTCGTCGCCCTGCAAAAACCCGATCAGGCCGGGCAGCCCGATCAGGCTTTCGTAGAACTCGTAGATGGCCTGGCCCACCCGGTCGAAGACGGCGGCCACCAGATCGGGGTCGTCGTAGAGGAGGTAGGAAAGGGTGTCGATGCCCATTAGGGCGTTTTTCAGGCCCTCGAAAACGCCTCCCGACGAGCTGGCGATGATGGCGGAGCCTTCCATCATGCGCCTGGAGATATATTCATAGGCCGAAAGGTCCACGGATTTGCCGGAAGGCCAGTCGTAGCGCTCGAAATCCTCCCAGGAGGCGATGGCTCCGCAGTGGTCGTCCACCCAGGAACGCCCGTCGGAGGCTAACCTGCCCGGCCTGCCGGGGAAAGAGACGCCCTGCTCGTAGCGGATGATATCATAGCCGAGCTGGTGGAAGATGGCGATGAAATTGTCCAGATAACGCTCCTGCTGCGCCCTGTCCCCTCCCCAGGGAACCCACTCCCGATCCAGCGCCTCCTCCACGACCCGCTTTTTGTTCGGTTCGTTGATCAAATATTCGATGAAGGTCGCGCGGTGCGGTTCGCGCCGCTTGAAGAGTACATCGGCGAAATAACCGGCGTCCGGCTGTGGCGCTTTGATGGGGAAATCGAGCCATGCCATAGAATAGCCCCTTTCGGTATCGTTCCGGCAGAAGAGAGCCGTTTTGATATCTCCAATTGCACGCCGGCCGGCGATTTCCTCTTTTCCGCCCGGGAAGGAGCCCGTTTGCCGGAGGGCGAAGAAGAGCCGGAACGATGAATGCGGATTCCATGAAGGAGGGGCGGAGCGATGAGCGTTTTCGACAAATTCAGCCTGAAAGGGCGGTGTTCCATCGTGACCGGCGCGGCGATGGGGCTGGGGAAGGCGATGGCCCATGCCCTGGCCGATGCCGGGTCCCATATCGTCATCGCGGATATCGCTGCCGGGGCGGCAGCAGCGGCAGCGGAGTTCCGGCAAAAAGGGGTCCGGGCGCTGGCCGTGCGGGCCGATGTCACGAATCCCGAAGACGCCCGCAGGCTTGCGGATGCGGCCCTGGAAGCGTTCGGCAGGATCGATGTCCTGATCAATAACGCCGGGATCTGCAAGCATGAAAAGGCCGAGGATATCAAGCTGGAGGACTGGCAGGCGGTTCTCGATGTCAACCTGAACGGGGTCTTCATCGTCTCCCAGGCCGTCGGCAGGGTGATGATCGGCCAGAAGAAAGGCTCCATCATCAATATCGCCTCCATGTCGGGCCTGGTGGTGAACACGCCCCAGTGCCAGTGCTCCTACAACGCCTCCAAGGCGGGCGTCATCATGCTGACCAAAAGCCTGGCTTCCGAGTGGGCGCAGCACAACATCCGCGTGAACGCCATCGCTCCCGGCTACATGAAAACCGAGCTGACCCGCCCCTATTTCGAGCGCGGCGGCGAGATGGTCAGGCGGTGGCTCGACCTTTCCCCGATGCAGCGCCCTGGCACGCCCGACGAACTGGAGGGCATCGCCCTCTACCTGGCCTCGGAAGCCTCCTCCTTCACCACCGGAGCCGTATTCGTGATCGACGGCGGATATACTATATGGTAATCCGGGGAGCCTGGGTGCGGTAGCCGGGGCCGGGCCGCTCACGCCACCCCGTCACTGCGCCGTCCAGCCGCCGTCCACGTAAAGGGTCGTGCCGGTGACGAAGCTGGAGGCTTCCGAGGCGAGAAAGAGGATCGGCCCGGCGAGTTCCTCCGGCTGCGCCCAGCGGCCCAGGGGGATCTTGGCGAGGAAGGCTTTGTAGGCTTCCGGGTCGTTCATCAGGGTGCGGTTCATGGCGGTCTCGAAGGGGCCGGGGCAGAGGGCGTTGACATTGATCCCGTGAGGGGCCAGCTCCAGGGCCAGCACGCGGGTCAACTGCACCAGGCCGCCCTTGCTGCTGGCGTACGGCGTCCTGCCCGGAATGCCGACCGAACTCAGGGTGGATCCCATATTGATGATCCGGCCCCACTTCCGGTGCATCATCGGCGCGGCGGCGGCCCGGGAGCAGAGGAAGGGGCCGGTCAGGTTGGTGGAGATGACCGCCTGCCACTGCTCGTCGGTCAGTTCCGCTATCGGGGCGCGGATATTGATACCGGCATTGTTGACCAGGATATCGAGCCTGCCGAACGCTTCCAGGGTGCGGCGGACCATCTCCTCCACCGGGCCGCGCTGCGTCACATCCGCTCTGAGGGCGAGCGCCTTCCGCCCGCTGGCCTGCCCGATCTCACGGGCGGCCTGCTCGCATTCCTCCAGGTTCCGGCTGGCGATCACCAATTCCGCCCCCGCGCCCGCCAGCGCCCCGGCCATCGCCTTCCCCAGCCCCTTGCTGCCTCCGGTGACCAGGGCCACCTTTCCGTCCAGTCGAAAGATATCCAGGGACATGTTCGCCTCCTAGAGAAGCGTCACCGCTTCGGCTTCACCACGGTCAGGATGCCCTCGGGCCGGTTGCGCCCGGCGAGGAGCTGCGGGTCGTAGGCATAGGGCTTTTTCGGGTTCCAGAGGTCTTTCCGGTCGATGCCCTTGCGGATCTCGCCTTTCATCTTTTTGAACGGCTCGGCGAAGGCCGGTTTGCGGCGGAGCGCCAGGACGGTGAGGATGTGGTCATCGGCAGGCGTTTTTTTATCGACCGGAAGGCGGCCCCGGTATTCCCCGCCGCCCGAAGGGGACATCTCGATCCACTGTTTGGTGCGCGTGTCTTTGGCGATCATCTCGAAATCGGGCGAAAGGGACGGGGGAACGGCGATTTTGACCGACAGATCCACCCAGGTTCCCGGGCTGGCGATGGCGGGTTCGATATCGAAATCGTAGAGGATCATGCCGGTCTGGAGAGTTTCCGAATCGGCGGGGCTGCCTTCGGGGGCCAGGAAGATGTCGTCCATCAGGGCGCTGGAAGGCTCGGCGACCCTGCGCTTCTCGCCGACCCGGGGAGACTCAAACCAGTAAGAGGCCACCTCGTCATTGAATTCCTGATGGTCGGGATGCACCACCCGCACCCGGACGCTGGGCAGGATGACCACCGCAGGCTTTTCCGCCGCCCTTTTGCGGATGGAGGGCCTGCCGCCGCTGGGGTCGACCGCGCCCGAAACGGCCCTTTCGGTGACCTTGCCGCTCATCTCGGTGGCGATTTTGCTGGCCCCCTCACGGGCCGCCGCCCCGGCGACCGCCTTCCCTGCGGCGGATCCGGCGTTGCCGGCGGCCATGGTCTGGGCCACCTGCGCCGTCAGGCCGACGAGCCGCTTCATCCCTCTCCCCACCCCGCGCACGACCTGGCTGAAAAGGCTGCCCCGTCGCCGGGCTTCCGGCAGGGGCAGGGAATCGCGGGGAACCAGAAGCTGGTAGCGCCCCTCCGCGTCCGTCTGCCCGGAGGCCAGCACGCGCCCTTTCTCGTCATAGGCGGCGATCAGGGCTCCCGCAATCGGGGCGCTGCCGCCCGTCTGCCGGACGCAGCCGGTCAGATAGCCGTCGTCTTTGGCTGCCTCCGCTCCCCGGGGAAGCAGAAGGCAGGCCAGCAGGCCGAAAACCGGCCCCCACCGATGCACGCCTGGAAAATACATGGTGCGCTCCTTTGTTTTTCTCCAATGCATAAGACGCATCCGGCTGCCGGTGGGTTTCAGGATTCACTTCAAAGAAGGATTTTGCTCCAGCACTTGCAGAAAAAGAGGAACCAGTTCCGGATCGAACTGCGTTCCGGCGGACTCGCGGAGCCTGCGGGCGGCTTCTTCGGAGGGGAGTCGTTTGCGGTAGGATCGGTCCGAGGTCATGGCCTCATAGGCGTCGGCGATATAGATGATGCGGGAAAGAAGGGGGATGGCCTGTCCCTTCAGGCCGTCCGGGTAGCCCTGCCCGTCCATCCGCTCATGGTGGTGGCGGATGATGGAGGCGACATAGGTGAGGGCGGAAATATTGCCGATGATCCGCACGCCCCGGTCGGGATGGCTTTTCATGCAGGCCCACTCCTCTTCATTCAGGGAGCCGGGCTTGTCGAGAATATGATCGGGCATTGCGATCTTGCCGATATCGTGCATCTGGGAGGCGAGTTCCAGGACGTATCTTTCATCGGGAGGGAGGGGGATGGCGTCTCCGAGGGCCAGGGCCAGCCGGTTCACCCGAAGGGAGTGCTTCGCCGTGTAGGGCTGCTTGGCATCGATGGTGGCGACCAGCGCCCCGATGGTTTCCATTAAAATGGCCTGCTTGTTCTCTATCAACCGCTGGCGCTCCAGCCGCCGCCGCTCCAGGTTGCGCTCCACGATGATCGGCAGCTCCCGGGCGCTGGAGATCGGCTTGACCAGGAAATCGCTGGCCCCCTGGTGAAGCGCCTCCCGGGCCATCTCCACATCACCGTAGCCGGTCAGCATCACGACCGGCATATCCGGATAGACCCGGGAGGCGATGGAAAGAAGCTGGATCCCGTCCATTTCCGGCATATTGACATCGCTGAGCATGATATCGAACGGGAGGGTTTTCAGGTGATCGAGGGCCTCCGATGCGCTGGCGGCCTCGGTCACCTGATAGCCGTAGGCCGATAACAGGTCGGGAACGGCCTGACGCAGGAGGCGGTCGTCGTCCACAAAGAGAACGCGGGTGGCCTGCGGGACCACGGTATCGGACTGCTTGGAGGGGATAGCTGCCATAAGTTTCCTCGCTCCCATCGGGGCCGGCAAATGTGGCAAATCTCGGATGGAACACCTATTATTTACTTAAGACACGGCTGCTTGTCAAGCGGCGGCTGTAACAAATGTGTAACTTTCAGCTTCGAGTTCGCGTCACAACAGCAAACGCGCCGCAGTCGGCAGCCTCATCGAAGGAGGGATCCATGGCTGTGTCGGAGAGCGAAGGCAATATGGAAAAACCGTTTGTGATCGGGATCGATCTGGGCGGAACGAATTTGAGGACGGTTCTGAGCGACCGGGAGGGGGAAATCCTCCAGGAAGCCCGCCGCCCGTCCGAAAGCGAAGGCCCGCCTGAAGGAACGCTCCGCCAGATGGTGAGCGCCGTCGAAGAGGTCATCGCAAAGCAGCAGGCCGCCGCCGAGTCGGTGGTCGGCATCGGGATCGGGCTGCCGGGCATCATGGATTCCAAAACCGGCATCGTCTACTGGTCCCCCAACTTCCCGCTCTGGAAAGAGGTGCATGTCGGTCCTGAAATGGAGCGAAAGCTGCGTTTGAAGACGACGATCCTCAACGATGCCCGGTGCGCGGCGATGGGAGAGATGACCTTCGGGGCGGGGCGCGGGGTGCGGAACCTGGTGATGATCACATTGGGAACCGGCATCGGCGGGGCCATTGCGGTGGATGGGCGGCTGCTGCTGGGACCGAACGGCTCCATCGGCGAGGTCGGCCACCACACCATCGACCCGGACGGGCCCGTATGCGGGTGCGGCACTTTCGGCTGCTGGGAAGCCTTTTGCGGGAAGCAGGGCATCATCGACCGGGCGGTCCGCAAGTTGCAGCGCGGTCGGAAGAGCCTGCTGGCAGAGCGGACCGACGCCCGGTGGGGCCTGCTGGACCCCGCCATGATCGCCGGAGCGGCCCGGGCGGGCGACCCGCTGGCCTGCGAGGTCATCGAAGAGACGGGCTTTTATGTGGGGGTCGGGGTCGCCAACCTGATCACCATGCTCAACCCGGAGGTCTTCATTATTGGGGGCGGGGTCGCGCAGGCGGGCGATCTGCTCTTCGAGCCGGTGCGCCGCACGGTGAGAGCCAGGGCCGTCCGGCTCCAGGCCGACACCGCCCGCATCGTCTCCGCCGAACTCGGGGACAGTGCGGGCGTGAAAGGCGGGGTCGCCCTGGCGCTGAAGGGGCTGGAATAGCGCTTTTTGGCCTCAAAAACGCGCCGGAGCGCCTGCGAAATGAACCCACCTTGACAAACGAAAATCTAATTTATATAATATAGGGCGAACAGGCATAGCCGGGACGCACGAAACCTTCGGAGAGTGTGTCTTGCGTTGCCTGGAACCCCTCAGAAAGGGGGGAGGCCCGCAGGCAACTGCACCTGTTGGGTTCGTTGACACGAACGGTGCATCACCACATTTTAAAGGAGGCATCCTGATGAAGAGAGCCGTATTAGCTCTAGCGTTGATGTTTGTTTTCGTTTTGATGTTCGCAGTCGTCGCCAGCGCGCAGTATGGGGACGAGGCGGGGAAGAATCAGTTCAGCGTCAAGCTGGGCTTCTTCCGCCCGCAGGACGGCGATGTGCGTAACGCCACCGGCGACACCTGGTTTGCGGCGGGCGTGGACTACACCTTTATGGAAATGCCCACCACCCGCGCGTCCGTGAGCCTGGAGTGGGCGCAGCATTCGGTGGATGGCGGCGGCGATGCCCGCATCATCCCTCTCACCGTCAACTACTCCTGGAAGCAAGAGGCCGCTGAAGGCGGGATGAACCAGTTCTACTACGGCGCGGGCGCGGGCCTCTACTTCGTCCGGGCCAAGGGCGGCGGTTCCACCACGTCCGAGACCAAATTCGGCGTGCAGATCCACGGCGGGGTCGATTTCGGCCAGATGTGGTTCGCCGAATTGAAGTATGCCTTCGTAGGCAAGATCGAAGGCGTGAACCCCGGCGGCCTGTTCCTGTACGTCGGCAAGCGATTCTAAAGCTAAGGCAGTAACCGGGGGCAAGGCGAAGCCTTGCCCCTTTTCTTTTGCGTGAAGGAGAAGCGGAATGGCCTCACGGCTTTTGAGGTTGGGGCACAGCCCCGATTCGGACGATGCGTTCATGTTCTACGCCCTGGCCGCCGGGAAGATCGATACCGGAGACCTCCGGTTCGAGCATATCTTGCAGGACATCCAGACCCTCAACCAGTGGGCGCGGGAGGGAAAGCTGGAGATCACGGCGATCTCGGCCCATGCCTATGCCTACGTACAGGGCGGGTACGACCTGTTCGACCACGGCGCTTCCATGGGAGACGACTACGGCCCGGTGGTGGTGGCCCGCGAGCCGTCGTCCATTGAAAGCCTGAGAGGCGTGAAAATCGCCGTTCCCGGCCTGCTGACCAGCGCGTATCTAGCGCTTTGCCTCTGCCTGCCCGATTTCGAGCCGGTGGTGATGCCCTTCGACGCGATCATGGAGGCGGTGGCGGCGGGCGAGGTTCCGGCAGGGCTGCTCATCCATGAAGGCCAGTTGACGCACAGCGCCCTGGGGCTGTCCGCGGTGATCGATCTGGGCGTCTGGTGGCGGCAGGAGACCGGTTTGCCTCTGCCCCTGGGGGTGAATGCGGTCCGGGCCGACCTGCCCGAGGAGGTCAAGTCTCAGGCGTCCCGGCTGCTCCAGGAAAGCATTCGATATGCGCTGGACCACCGCCGGGAAGCCCTGGAATACGCCCTTCGGTTCGCCCGCGACCTGGAGCCGGCGCAGGCCGACCGCTTCGTGGGGATGTACGTCAACGACCTCACCCTCGACCTGGGCGAAAGGGGCCGGAAAAGCATCGAACTCTTCCTTCGCAAAGGGCATGAGGCCGGGTGGATTCCCGAGGTCGGGCCGATCCGCTTTATCGATTGAGAGGCGGCCTTATTTCTTCAGCGATTCCGGCGAGACGACCGTTCCGGAGGGGATGACGCCGGCGCGCGGGATGACCACGATGCCTTCCCGGATAGCGTAGCGCACGCCGTCGAACTCGTAGCCGTCGGGAAATCGCTCGATCACGACATTCTCGCCGATACGGGCGTTTTTATCGATGATGGCCCGTTCGATCCGGCAGTTGCGCCCGATGCCCAGCGGCGGGGCCTCGGGGAAGGTCGGCTCCTGATACCCCTCGCCCTCGTAATAGTCGGCCCCCATTAAAATGGATTCCCGGATATCGCACCCGCTGCCGATCATGCTTCTCAGGCCGATGATGGATCGGTGGATGCGGGCCTTGCGGATGATGCACCCTTCGGTCAGCAGGGAGTGGTAGAGCGCGCAGTCGTGCGCCTGGGAGGCGGGAAGGTAGCGGGAATGGGTATAGAGCCTGCGGCTGTAGAAGTCGAATTGAGGCGATTCCCCCAGGAATCCCATCGAGGCTTCGTAATAGGCTCTGATGGTCCCGATATCCTCCCAGTAGCCGTTGAACAGAAAGCTGTGTACCCGGCGCGACTGGATGGCCTCCGGGATGATCTCCTTGCCGAAATCGGTTTCCGACTTGTCGGCCTGGAGTACCTCGGAGAGCGCGTTCTTATTGAAGATATAAATGCCCATCGAGGCCAGATACGCGGGGCGGGGGATATGGTGATTGGTCCCCTTCAGCACCGATTCGGGAGCGATGAAGTCGTCGAGAACCGCCGGGTCTTTCGGTTTCTCGCAGAAGGCCACGATCCGGCCCTCGCTGTCGGTTTTGAGGACGCCGTAGCGAGAGGCGTCCTCCGGGCCGACCGGGATGGCGGAGAGTGTCACTTCCGCTTTCGTGCGGATGTGCTGCCGGATGAGGACATGGAAATCCATCCGGTAGAGCTGGTCGCCGGAGAGGATCAGCACATATTCGATGTCGGGCTTGTCGAAGGTCTTGAGGTTCTGGCGCACCGCGTCCGCCGTGCCCTGGTACCAGTTCAGGTCGTCGGGCGTCTGCTGGGCCGCGAGGATCTCCACGAACCCGTTGGAAAACATGTCGAAATTGTACGTCCGGCTGATATGGCGGTTCAGGGAATTGGAGTTAAACTGCGTGAGGACGTAAATCTTGTTGAGGCCGGAATGGAGGCAGTTGCTCATCGGAACATCGACCAGGCGGTATTTGCCTCCGAGGGGGACGGCGGGCTTGGCCCGGTCCTGGGTGAGAGGGTGAAGCCGAACCCCCCTGCCGCCGCCTAAAATGACGCACAAAACTTCCTTCACGCTGCCACCCCCCTTTTTGCCGGAAGAGCCGCTTCCGGCCTGCGATTTATCTTTCCATTCGGCTTTTTGCCTGGCAATTCCTGCGTTCACGGCCCGAATTTCGCTCGCGGCCTTTTTCGGGGAAAAGCTTTCGCGGGAGGGGCATGGTGCCACCGGAAGACGATATGCACCGGCGATTTGCCCCGGACGACATGGCCCCCGTCTCCGTTGACGGCGACCCGGCAGCGCAGATCCTTTTGCATGAAGCGCGAGAGCTTCCAGAGGTCGGCTTTTCCCTGGGTCACGAAGATGCGCGTTTTGCTCAGCCCCACCGCCATGCGGTCGGTCACCTGGCTGGCGAAAGCTTTCGAAAAACCGTCCAGGTGGAACGGAACCAGCCGCGACCCCATGGCGGCCGCGTCCACCCCTTTTTTATGGCGCACCAGCAGGTAGTTCCCTCCGATCTGGGGGCTGCCCTGGAAGCTGGCGAAAAACCACCGCCCCGTCCGCTTTGCGGAGAGGATGCGCCCGTCCTGCTGCAAAAAATCCGCCAGGGACAGGGTTTGGGGATGATGATAGCTGGCGGTCGCCGCCACAATACTGCCCGTCCGCTTCTTGGCGGTTTGCCCGGTCTCCCCCGAGCGGTTGTAGGTGATGACCGCCTCGATGTGTTCGCAGCGCGGCATCTGCACCGTCCGGAAGATATACCCTCCGTAGCGCGCCGTCCAGACCCGAACGGTGTGCGGCGGGTGGGGAACCTGGATTTTCGGAGGCTCCAGCACTGTCACCTTGCGCGGCACGGGCGGCGGGGTGCGGCGCAGGGGCGGCTCCATCAGGGAGCGGGAGGAGAAAAGCCAGACCAGAGCGGCCAGCCCGGCCCGCCAGGCTGCGCGAAACCTCATCGTTCAGGCGCTTTCTGCTCAGGACGGATCGCCGGGAGATGCCGGCACACTCTCGATTCTGCCGTTCCGGCGGCACGATTCGTAGCAGAGCCGTATATTTTCGAGCGGCGTATCCCGGGTGATAAAGCCCATCAGCGCAAAGCGGCCCGGCCGTTTGGCGGCAGAGGTGAGGATGCCCTGCATCATGGCCTCGATCTGCTCCGGGCTGCCCTGGGCCAGAACGGAATGGTCCGTCTGGCCCCAGATGGTGAAATCCGGGCCGAGGGCTTCCAGGTAGTAGCCGTGGTCCACAAACGGCCCGGGGCCGTCCAGGCTGACTACCCCGAGTCGCTCTTTCAGCGTCCGGTAATGCTGCATCGAACGTCCACAGAGGTGCAGCGAGCGCGGGCCGGTTCCCATCGCCGCATAGAGCCGTTCGTGGCAGGGAACGACGAACTCCTCGTACTGGCTCACGCCGAGCATCTGGATGCTGTCGTCGCAGAAGCCGAAGCCGCCTTCGGAGGGCAGGGCCGGTTCCTCCCCGCAGGTGGCCCTGTGCCATGCCTTGATCCGCTCGATGGTTTTCTCGGTGACGATCTCCAGGAGGCGGCGGGCGAAATCCGGGTCCTCGTAAAGGTCGATGCATATCTGCTCCAGGCCGCGTATCTCGGCGGCCTTGGTGAACGGCCCCTGGGTACTCCCGCCCGGCCTGGCAACCGCCACCGGCCTATCTCTGAAGGCCATTCCTTGCGCTAAGTCCTTCAGGGCCGTGTAGAGGCGGAAGGCGCTGTTACGGCGGACGCGCTCATCGGCGTCCAGGCCGCTCAGATGGTCGAGGAGGGCTTCTTTTTCCAGATCGAGCGGCTTGCCCCAGGCGTAATCGTTCTCCTGGTAGGCGATCTCGCAGCCGAAGAACTCGTCTTCCTCCATCCAGTGCTGCGGTTGGACCGTCCAGACATCGGGAAGCCCGGGCCGCATATCCCCGCGCACCTGTTCGGCGAACCAGAGCTTGCCCTTCAACTGGACCTCCAGGTGGATCTCGGGCTGCATGTAAAATTCCTTGAACCCGTGCCCGGAAACCTTAAGCCACACCTGCTCGTCGCAGGCGAAGCTGATCGGCACGCGGTCGTTTTCCTTCCGGGCAAAGGCTTCCCACAGGGAAGCGACTTCATCGGCATGGTCTGAGTGCATGGCATCTCCTTTGGGGGCTTCTATTTTTCATTACGGTGAATCCCCTGCGTCGGTTTTCCGCTCCGGCTCGTTTCTCCAATTCTCTTTCCCGGCGGAAGATTCCTCTTGACAAACGATCTGTGGGGTTGTATAGTAAGATAACTCAAGTCGCCACCAGGCCCGGGGCTAGTCCCGTTTCCCACTGTAGGGGCGCGATGCATCGCACCCCATCGCGATCCAGAGAAGGAGAAAGATCCTCCGCTCCTGGGGGAGGGGCGACCGCTCTCCCCTGGGATGGGTGACCTCTCTCCCCTAACCCCTCTCCCCGAAACCCAAGGGATGCGCCGGAGCGCACCCTAGGAGAGGGGGACAGAGGGTGCGGTGCTTGAGGGATCATCTCTCCCCCTGCCCGTTTCGGGAAGGGGGCGGGGGGTTAGGTAACAGTCTATCAGAGCCCCGCACCCCGCCCCGGCGGGACAGTCACCCTGATCGGGATACCTATGGGGCGCGATGCATCGCGCCTCTACTCCGCATCGCCCTCAATTCAGATAGGTAGCAACTTGGGTTAAAACGGAAAAATCCGAGATTCCTCTCCGTTAGGTGAGGCGCCTGTGTGAACATAGGCCATTGCTCAGAGACGTCGAAAGACGCCAATGGGTAGAGCAGGCATTACCGAATTAAGGTTCTGTCTAAAATGGCTGAGTAGAGGCACTCTACGTCATTCAGGGCCGAAGCTCAACGACTGGAGAAGACGGCTGCCCGGCGCTCTGCGCTAGGGGCATATAGGCGCTGTCACAGGGCTTCTCCAGCAGGAGAAGCTTTTTTTATGTGCGCCCTCCTCCGGAGAATCGTTTCAAGGCTATGGACGACGACTTACACCCACATTTGAAGACGAGCAGCGACGATGACTGTAGGCGATATTCGTCGGGCAGTGCGTTCCTCCAGGAGCAGGATCGCGCTGTTTCTGGCTGTCATGGGGCCGGGGATCATCACCGCGAACATGGACAACGACGCGGGCGGCATCGCCACGTACTCCGTGGCAGGGGCGCACTACGGCTACAGTATGCTCTGGCTCCTGCCGGTCATCACCTTCGCTCTCATCGTCGTTCAGGAGATGTGCGCCCGGATGGCCGCCATCACGGGCAAGGGCCTGGCTGACCTCATCCGCGAGGAGTTCGGGATGAAGGTGGCCTTCTGGTCGATGCTGATCCTGGTGGCCGCCAACTTCGGAACCGTGGTGGCCGAGTTCGCAGGGATCACCTCCGTTGTGGAGATGTTTGTCCCCGGAACCTTCCGCTATGTCATCATTCCTCTGTCCGCCCTCTTCGTCTGGCTGCTGGTGGTCAAAGGCACCTACCGCACCGTCGAGCGCGTCTTCCTCTATGCCTGCCTGGTCTATCTGACTTATATCCTCTCCGTCTTCCTGGTCCATCCCCCCTGGCCGGAGGTCATCCGGAAGACATTCGTGCCCGACTTCGAGAACGTGAAGCTGGACGCAGGCTATTTCAATATGGTAATCGCCCTCATCGGGACCAGCATTACGCCCTGGATGCAGTTCTATCTCCAGTCCTCGGTGCGGGACAAGGGCATCGATGAGGAGCATTACCCTTATGAAAAGCTGGATGTGACGGTCGGAGCGATCAGCCTGGGGGTGGTCTCGTTCTTCATCATCGTGGCCTGCGCCGCCACGCTCTTCGCCAAAGGGATTCACGTGGAGTCCGCCAAGGAGGCGGCTGAGGCGCTGAGGCCGGTAGCCGGGCCGTATTGCTCATGGCTCTTTGCCATCGGACTGTTCAACGCCTCCCTGTTTGGCGCGGTGATCGTGCCGCTCTCGACCGCTTACGCGGTGGCCGAATCCCTGGGGTGGGAGGCCAGCCTGGGTCGCCGAACCGAGCGCAGCCGACTCTTTATCTGGACCTACTCCCTGATGATTTTCGCCGGGGCGTCGTTAATCATGTTCCCGAAACTGCCCCTGGTCAGCATCATGGTACTCTCTCAGACCTTCAACGGCGTCCTCTTGCCCGTGGTCCTGGTCCTCATGCTCATTCTGGTGAACCGCAAGGACCTGATGGGCCAGTACACCAACAGCCGGGCCGCCAACATCGTCACCTGGTTTACCGTAGCGGCTTTGATCATTTTGACTGGATTACTGATGATGACCACGTTTTCTCCAGGACTACTGGGATAACCTGACCCAAGTTGCTCCCTACCCGCATAGAGGGCGGTGAGGGGTAGGGCGCGATGAATCGCGCCCCATATGCATCAAGATAAGGAGAAATATCCTCCGCTCCTGGGGGAGGGGTGACCGCTCTCCCCTGGCCCGGGTTACCTCTCTCCCCTAACCCCTCTCCCCGAAACCGAAGGGATGCGCC
>JADLDR010000124.1 GCA_020846535.1 Armatimonadota bacterium
AAAGTCCTAAAGAAATAACTTCCCGATGAACGCTTCGCCAATGCGAGGCGCGACAGCGACGAAGCCATCCCCTGGCCCCCTCCCGCCATGAGATGGCTTCGGCTTCGCCGCGCAATGACGGGTGGGTCGCCGTTCCTGACAGGAGGTTATTTCTTAACCTTGACTAAGATCGTGGGTACTCTTGGCGCTCTCTCAAAATCCCCCAAGGCCACTCCCCCCGCCGCCCTCCGGCGGGGGGCCGAGGGGCGGTTGCCCTCCAAAAGGAGCTACATCAATGACCAGATCCATCCTCACAGCCTTTCTTTTCTGCCTCCTTCTGGCTTCCGCTATCGGGGGGCAGGGAACTATCACCCTCTACGTCTCTCCAAAGGGCAGCGACAGCTTTTCGGGGTCGGGTGCGGGCAGATCAATGGCGACGCCGGAGGGCGCGCTCCTCAGAATGCGCCAGTTGAGGCGGCAGAAGCCGGACAGCGCGGCCCGGATCGTGCTGCGCGGGGGAACCTATCACCTTGCCCGAACGCTGGTGATCGAGCCGCAGGATTCCGGACTGACCCTCGAATCCGCGCCCGGCGAGGAAGCCGTACTCAGCGGAGGCCGCCTGGTGACCGGCTGGAGACCTTACCGGAGCGGCATCTTTCAGGCCGACCTGTCGGGGCTAGATCTGCCGGATCTGGAATTCAGGGAGCTTTACCTGAACGGTAAGCGGCAGCCGATGGCCCGCGTGCCGAACCTGGATCCCCGGCATCCCCGGCACGGCGGCTGGCTGATCAATACAGAAATGCTGGCCCCGGAGAACAAAACCCGCTTCCGTTACCGGCCCGGAGAGCTCGACCCGGCCCGGTGGAAAAATCCAGAGCGCGCCCTTGTCATCTTCCACGATTCCCTGAATTACGAAGTTACCTGGGCCAAGCTGAAAAGCGCGGACGCGAAAGAGCGCATTATTGAGGCGGACCGAGGGGTCTACAATCTGGGGGTCGGCTGCCCCTATTACCTGGCGAATCTTTTCGAAGAGATGGACGCCCCCGGCGAATGGTACGCCGATCCTCAAACCCGATTCCTCTATTTCCAGCCGCCGGGCGGGAAGATAGGCCGGGCCGCCGTAACGGTTCCCGCGCTTCAGGAGGTCGTTTCCCTGCGGGGCGACGCGGCGGCGGGGAGGTTCGTGGAGCGAGTCCGGCTGTCCCGCATCCGGATTCGCGACGCCCGGGGCAGCGGGGTCAAGATGGCCGGGGCGAAGGAGTGCGCCGTTATCGGCTGCTACCTGCGGAACCTCTATCACGGCGTCCTTTTGGCGGAAGACACTCACGGCTGCCGGGTGGCCGGGTGCGATATCACGCAGACAGGCTGTGACGGGGTTTCCATCCAGGGCATTCCCCGCCAGCATGAGCAGGTGAGCCATCATGAGATCGAGAATAACTATATCTGGGACTTCGGGTATGGGGCCATCCACAACCGAGCGGCAGGCGTGTGGCTGATCGGAGCCTCATACTGCCGGGTGCTTCACAACCGTATCCACGACGGCCCGCGCTACGCCATCGGAACCGATGTGGGCAGCAACCATGTCATCGCCTACAACGATTGCCATCATGTGAACCTGGAAACCTGCGATTCGGGGATCATCGAGACCGCCACCGCCCTGGACTGGGGCCTCTCGATAGAGGAGCAACTGGCGGCGAACCGGAAGGGCAACTGGGACAACGATATCCACCACAACCTGCTGCATGACTCCGGCGGGTGGGGGCCGGGGCCTTCGGGCGGCTATACCTTCCCGGTCTTTACCTGGGGCATCTACCTCGACCTTCATTCGAGCGGTTGGCGGGTGCATGACAATGTGATCTACAACACCGTGCTGGGAGCCTACATGGTCAACGGCGGCATAGACAACCTGTTCGAGAACAATATATGCCTCGATTCTCGGGACAGCCAGCTTTTTCTGGAGCCCTGGCCTCGATACTCCATGTCCGGCAACCGGGTGGAGCGCAATATCATTGGCTACAGGGACACCGGGCGCACTTGGCTCTACAACCTTCCCAACTACAAGCCCGAGTATATGCACTTCTCCTATAACCTGGTCTGGCCCTCCGGCGGCCAGCCGCGCCTGTCGGCTGCCGCATTGTCCCCGCGCCGTTCGTGGGAGGAGTGGCTGAAGTCGGGCCAGGATCAGGAATCTCTGGTGGCCGACCCGCTGCTGGGGAAAGGCTGGAAGCCCCGGCCCGGTTCCCCCGCCGGACGGATCGGGTTCCGGGCGATTGACCTGAGCCGCGTGGGGCTTTACGCCAGCCCGGAACGCTACCGCTGGCCGCGCCCTGAAGAGAAGATGATACGCGAGCCTGCCCGCTACGGTCCGCAGCCGGCGGAGACCGCCCAGCCGTCCCTCCGCAATTACGAAGCCTCACAGGTCGACAACGCCGAACAGAGAGCGCAGTATATCGGGGAGGAACCGCCGGGGCGCACGGTTCGGGTGAGTGATGACACCGCCGCATCGGGCAAACACAGCCTGAAATTCACCGACGCGAAAGCGGAGGCCAACGACTGGATTCCCTGCATCACCTATATGCTGGACTGGGGATCGGGAACGGTCGAAGCGGGATTCGACCTGCGCTGGGAGCCGGGCGCGGTCTTCGTTTATGAGTGGCGCGACCACCCACACACCTATCATAACGGCCCGTATCTTCAGGTGGACGCCTCCGGCCAGCTTTCCGCCAACGCAAAACCGCTCCTGAAACTGCCCTCCGTCCAGTGGGTGCGCTTCGATATTTCATACACCATCGGGAAGGGACGGCATGCCTACGACCTGACGGTCAAACTGCCCGGCAAAGCTCCGCAAAGGTTCAAAAACCTTCCCTGTTCGCCCGAATTCGACTGGCTGAACTGTGCGGTCATCGCATCAATGGCCGACGATCCCTCTGTCTTCTATATCGATAACCTGACGTTCAAGCAATCCAGGAGGTGAGGAGAATGTCCACTTATTCGCTTCTGGCGGCTCTGGCCGCCATTTTAGCCCTGGCCCTTCTGACGCCCGCCCAGGCGGGCATGAAGCTGTATGTGTCTCCACAAGGCAGGGAAGGCAATCCGGGCACTGCGAGACGGCCTTTTGCCACCCTGGAGGCGGCGCGAGATGCGGTGAGGGCGCTCCGCCAGGCCGGGAAGGTCCCGCCGGGCGGGGTGACGATAGAGATTCGCGGGGGCCTTTACGAACTCCGGCAGCCCCTGGAACTGGAAAAAGGAGATTCCGGCACGCCGAGAAGCCCTGTCGTCTGGCAGGCCCGCCAGGGGGAGACTGTCCGCCTGACAGGAGGCCGCTACGTGACCGGCTGGGAGTCTGTAAAGGATGAAACCGTCCGGAAACGCCTGGACGCATCGGCCCGGAGCCGCGTCCGCCAGGCCGACCTCCGCGCTCAGGGAATCGGCCCCTACAGCCCAATGAAGAGCGCCCCTGGCTGGGGCGGCTCCGAGCCGGGCCTGGAGGTCTTCTTTCGGGACAGGCCAATGACCCTTGCCCGATGGCCCAACGAAGGATACACTACCATTCAGGATGTGGCGATCTACGATTACGATATCCGCGGCATGAAAGGCAGCACTCAAGGCCGCTTTTACTACGAAGGCGACCGCCCCGGGCGATGGGCCGATGAACCGGATCCCATGGCTCACGGCTGGTGGTTCTACGATTGGGCAGACCAACGCTACCGGATCGCCTCCATCGATACCGCCTCCAGGCTCATCACCCTGGACGGGATCGGGAATTTCCGCAAGGGGCAGTGGTTTTACGCCTACAACCTGCTTTGCGAGCTGGACCGCCCGGGAGAGTGGTATCTGGACCGGCAGAAGGGCATCCTCTACTTCTGGCCGCCCGAACCGCTGGAGGAGGGGCAGGTGATGGTGTCTCTCCTGCCGGGCCTGGTCGTCATGAAAGACGTTTCTCATGTCACCATCAAGGGCCTGACCCTGGAGGGCTGTCAGGGCACGGCGGTGTCGATGTCCGGCGGAACGGGGAACCGGGTGGCCCGGTGCGTCATCCGCAATACCGGCGGCTTCGCCGTGAAGGTGGACGGCGGCAGGGGACATGGCGTTATCGGGTGCGACCTCTACCAGATGGGCGACGGCGGCATCATCCTGCACGGCGGCGAGACGCGCACCCTGACCCATGCGGAGCATTATGCCGAAAACAACCACATACACCATTACAGCCGGTGGAACCCGATGTATAAGGTCGGCATCCAGATGACCGGTGTGGGTTGCCGCGCCTCCCACAACTTGATCCACCACGCGCCCCATGTCGCCATCGGGTTCAACGGACAGGAGCATTTGATCGAATACAACGAAATTCACAACGTGGTGGAACACGCCAACGACGCCGGGGCCATCTACACCCAGCCCGGCCTGGAAGAGGACTGGACGATGCAGGGCAATATTATCCGCTACAACTACCTGCACCATATCTACGGCTTCGAGGGCAAAGGATGCGTCGGGGTCTATCTGGACGACTGCTTTTCCTCCATGCACTGCTACGGCAACCTTTTCTACCGCGTTCCCGCGGCGGCTTTCATCGGGGGCGGGCGCGACAGCCTGGTGGAGAACAACCTCTTCATCGACTGTGACCCGGCCATCCACGTAGACGCCCGGGGCATGGGCTGGGCCGCCCACATCGAGCCGTACCTGCGCCGGACGCTCGAAGAACTCCCCTACCGCCAGCCGCCCTGGAGCGAACGCTATCCCCGGCTGCTTTCGCTGCTTCAGGACGAGCCGATGGCCCCGAAGGGCAACCTGTTCGCCCGGAATATCTGCTGGGGAGGCCGGTGGGACGCTATCGAGGACAGAGCGCGCCCCTATGTCCGGTTCGAGGACAACCTGATCGGCCAGGACCCGCGCTTTATTGATGCGAAGAAGCTCGATTTTCGCCTCCGGGCCGATTCCCCGGCCCGGAAGATCGGGTTCAAGCCGATCCCCTTCCGCAAGATCGGGCTGTATCGAGACGCCCTCAGAGCTTCCTGGCCGGTCGCCCACTCCGCCAGCCCTTTAGTCGAAAAGGAGAAAACCGCTATGCCTTCAGAGCGCATACTGGCAGTCAATAACCGCCACCCCCAGGCGTCCGATGACAATCCCGGCACCGAAACCGCCCCTTATCTCACCATCAATGCAGCGGCGCAGCACGCCATGCCAGGGGACACCGTTCTGGTGCATGAGGGGGTCTACCGCGAAGAGATCGTGCCCCTTCGAGGCGGGGAGGAAGGGAAGCTGATCACCTACATGGCCGCGCCCGATGAAGCGGTCTATATCAAAGGCTCCGATTTATACCGGGGAACCTGGGAAAAGGCCGGGAAAGCGGGCGTCTATAGCGGGCGTCTCGAACTCAAGGGCTACAATCCTTTCGCGATCCCTTTGGTCGAAAAGCTGGAATCCTATGCTCAGGCGATGGAAGGGGCCGTCACGCGCCGGACGCTGGGGCAGGTTTTCGTGGATGGCCGGATGCTCGATGAGGTGGAGAGCCGGACCGATCTGGAGGCGATGCCCGGAACCTGGCGGGCCTGCGACGGCGGCTCGCGCCTGGAGGTCCACTTCCCGCAGGCTATCACGGATCCCTCGAAGCATCAGGTGGAAATCACCGTCCGGAAGGCCGTCTTCCGCCCCGAACGGCGCGGCCTCGGGCATATCGCCATCCGGGGCTTCCGCCTGGAGCATGCGGCGAACCAGACCCTTTCTTTCTTCTGGAGCGAAGGGTTCGCGCCGCAGCAGGGCCTGGTGAGCTGCCGCAGCGGGCATCACTGGATCATCGAAAACAACTCGATTCGATTCGCCAAGGGGATCGGGCTGGATATCGGCTCCGAGGGGCGGGAGAAGCTGGACGGCCAGGACTCGCCCGACCGGATCGGATATCACCTCATCCGGGGGAACACCATCAGCGACAACGGGCAGGGCGGCATTTGCGGCCTGTGGCATGTCGGCACGCGGATCATCGGCAATATCTTCGAGCGCAACAACAACCAGGGCGCGATTGCCTGGGAGGAGGCCGCCATCAAGACCCACTTCTATTTCAACGGCCTGATCGAAGGGAACCTCATCCGCGACAACTACACCAACGGCATCTGGCTGGACAACACCTACCAGAATGTCCGCATCACCCGCAACGTGGTTCTCCGCAACAACGGCGCGGGCATCTTTCTGGAGATGGGAGGCGGCCCCTGCCTGATCGATAACAACATCATCGGCCTGTCCGCCATGGGCAACAACGGCATCGGGGGCAATGGCATCTACGCCCACGACGCGGGCGGGTTTACCATCGCCCACAATTTCATCTTCCAGAACGCCAACTACGGTATCCACACCCAGATTGTTTCCGAGCGCAGCTACCCCCGTTATGCCAACGAGATCACCGAAACCCGCCCCAAACCCCTCGCCGTCCTGCCCTGCCACTGCAACGACCAGAAGATCGCCAACAATATCCTGGCGGACAACCACCGGGGCGCGATCCACCTCCCCTATCCCGGCCCCAAAGCGCAGGGCAACGCCTCAGACAACAACCTCATCACCGGATCGGGGTTCGGAGCCTGGTGCGCTGTCAATACGACCGGCGGCGCATCCGCCGAAACCATCCTGAAAGCATGGCAGGGAAAGGACGCCCTCCTGCAGACCGACGAGGTCTTCCCCCTCACCCTCGACCAGTGGCGGCAGTTGATGGGGATGGACAGGCGCAGCACCCTCACCTCCCTCTACAATATGCACTGGCAGTTGTCTCATCCCGGCCCGGGTGCGTGGCTGGCCTTCCGTATCGAAGGCGACCCATCCCAAGCCGACTGCCCGCCCGTCCCTGGCGTGGAAAGCGATTTCTACGGCCAGCCGCTGCCCGAGTCTGGCGCTGCCCCTGGCCCGTTCCAGAAGATGAGCCGCCCCGGCAATTACTATTTCCGCCTCTGGCCGGCGAATTGAGTACCCGACACTTTGTGAGAAAGAAGGGCCATCAAACCATCAACCCGACCCGAATGGAGGCCGATGCGGGATAGGGGCGCGATTCATCGCGCCCTGCCAGGCCGTCGGGCGCTACGAATCGCGCCCCTACCGCAGAAAACGGGGCCGGCCCCGGGCTAGGTGGCAACTTGAGTTATGTTAGGCTGGAGATTGCCGCGTCGCTGCGCTCCTCGCAGACTGCATCGATGATGGCTGTGCTTCTGGAAGCCCCACCCGGCTTCCGCATTTACCCCTACACCCGTCTGGCGGCTAAGCAGGGCGCTGGAGTCGAGGTCAAGATTTGGAGCGATCTTGACCGATCCGTAGGGGCAAGCCTGGTGTTCGCCCCATCGCTATCCAGATCAGGGTGACTGTCCCGCCGGGGCGGGGTTGGGGCCTTGGGGAGACCGTTCCCTAACCCCCCGGCCCCCTTCCCGAAACGGGAAGGGGGAGAGATTATCCCTCAAGCACCGCACGATCTGTCCCCCTCTCCCCGCTTCGGGGAGAGGGGTTAGGGGAGAGAGGACACCCAGGCCAGGGGAGAGCGGTCCCCCCTCCCCCAGGAGCGGAGGATGTTTCCCCTTCTCTGGATCGCTATGGGGCAAACACCCGGTTCGCCCCTACGGCCTTGTCCCAGGGGAAACTGCATCCTTACTCCGACGGGCTGCTTAGATTCCTCACCTCCGGTGAAGCCAGGGCGCGGCGGTAGAGGCGCAGGTCGCTCATCAGGCCGCAAAAAGGAGCCTGCGCCCCGAACCCTATTTTCATGGGGACATTGCAGGAGAGGTCGTAGTCGGCGGGGGAGAACGCCTGAGAGCAGGCGGCCAGTTTGCCGTCGATGTACAGTTTGAGGCGGTTTCCTTCGCGCACAGCGGCCAGATGCCGCCAGCCGGGAGCCAGGGGATGGTCGTGGGTCGCCATCTCGCCTGCGCCGAAGCTGCATACCCGCCCGGAGGGCAGGGTTCCCACATAGAGCCGCCCCCGGTAGACGCACATCGTCCAGGCGCGGCGAAGGGGCGCGGGAAGGCTGTCCGTATTGCCGATCCACGTCCAGCCGCTCGGGCTTTCGTACCGGTGTACATCGGCCATCGGGAGAACGCCTGCGTAGAGCTTGCCGTTGTAGACATTCATCCCCATCACCTCGCGGTTGTAGCCCAGCCGTCCGGTCACCGTCCAGCCGGTCGGCCCGTCGCGCCGCACCACATACGCCTCCGGCCAGGTCGAAACATAGAGATGCCCTTCATAGGTGGCTGCCGCATAGCTCTGGTCGGTCTCCGGCGGTCTGCCGCAACCGATCCACCGGCCCTCGCCCTCGTAGCGCATGATTTCACCGCCCTCGTTGCAGAGGGCGTAGAGGCCACCGCCGTGAACGGTGAGGGCCATCAGGCGGACGGAGGGACCGATATGCCGCCATTGATCGCCATCCCACTCGAAAGCGCCCCGGTGCCAGGGGCCTGCGGCGTAGAGCTTTCCCTGATAGGCTGTCAGGCAGGAGGCCGCCGTCAGATCCTGCCCGGCCTCCGCATAGGCGAACGGGTCGCTGTCGGCGATATCCGTGCGACCTGGTCCCACGAGCCTGCCGCAGTCCGTCCATTCGCTATCGGCCTCATAGCGGTAGACGTGGCCGCCGGGGCTGCGGTTGGGGGAATCGGGCTGCGCCGACCCCCAGGCTTTGTAGCGCCCGGTGGCGCAGTAAAGCCGGTTCTCGAAAACGGCCAGCGAGAAAACTGCGTTAGACTCATCGGGGCTGCCGCAATCCGCCCACCTCCTGCCGCCCTCGTAGCGGAAGACATGACCCCGGCAGTCCGCCTCCGCATCGAAAACGGCGGCGAACAGGCTTCCCTCGAAGACCGCCAGAGCGCAGACCATGCGCCCCCTTCCGGGCCGCCCGCAGTCGGTGAAGCCATCGTCATGGCGGCCCGCATCGATGCCGAAGTGAACATTCCGGTAATTGGTCTGGGCGCTGGTGACGCCCGCATGGCTGACCACCCCGAAATTGATCCCCTGACGGGCCGAAGGGTCGAATTTGCTCAGGATATCCCCTATCGTATCGTCATATACTTCGGTGTGAATCCACACCGCCGCCGAAAAATCGCCGGAGCCGAAATGGAGCGAGGGATGATCGGGAATCTCCAGCCAGGCATCTTTCCCGTTGAAGCGGGCCGCACCCCCCACCTTCCTATCCGGCCCCTCTGCTCCGAACTCCACCCCGTATACGTTCGCCTGGTGTCCTGCCGGCGAGGCATCGCGCGCGTCGCCCGAAAAACGCCAGTGGCCCACCAGCCCTTCCCCTTTGAGTGTCATCTCGCCCTTTCCTCCTTATCCAATCCTGCAACCCATGGCCGGCTGATTTTCCATCTTGTCGGCCATACGGTCGGATCCGAACAGCTTCCATCGCTAAAGGCTGCTGGAGTGTTTCTCACTCCGCCCGCTTTATTTCCCCTTCCCGATACCCGAACTCCTGCGCCACCGCGGTAAATTCCTTTTGCCAAACATCCTCCGCCACGATCTCGCCCCGGGCGTCGCGCGGGCGGATGAATTCGACGGCATCCGGCGGCAGGCAGGGCAGCAGATCCACCAGGTCGCAACGCTTCAGGAGGCCGTACGGGGCGATCTTGAGGTTGTATAGGTCGCGGTTATATTCTCTCGTTTCGGCCAGGGCGCGATAGGAGTAGAGCATATCCTCGAACGCCGCGCCGGAGAAGCCGCCCTCCAGGACCGCGGCGAAGAAGGCGTACAAAGCCCCTGTCCCGACGCCCCGGATACCGATTTTCCCGACATCTTTGCGGGTTCTCAGGTAGTCGTAGCCTCTCAGGGCGTCGAAGACGCGCAGGCCCATGGTGGAGAGGCCGAGCATCATGGCGTCACAGGCCAGGCGGAATTCGTGAGCATGAGTGTCATCGGGGTCTCCTGGAGTGATCGGGCGAGAGGCCACCCCGCCCACCCCGCGGACATCGAAGACGAACAGGCGAATTCCTTCGGCAAGCCATGCCTCCAGCCAGGCCTTCCGCTCCGGGATATCGGCGGTCCCATTTTCCAGCAGCGCCAGATCGGTTTGCCGGACCGCCACGCCCTCCTTCGGGTGGATCATGACCCCGCTGACCGCGATATCGGGCGCGCTGAAGAAATAGATTTTCTCCACCGCGTAGCCCTCCGCCCGGGTTTCCGCGATGACGCGCGGGTAGATGGCGCGGTCTCTTCCCTCCGGCAGCCCCAGCGATTCCGCCGCCGCCTGTCGCATGGCCTCCCGATGCGCCTGCCGGCCCGCATCGGAGGCCAGCTTCTTTCGGGCCGGGAAAAGCTGCGACAGATATTCCCGGTTCAGCGCAAAGGTCGTCTTGCTCTCCGGCAGGGCGTCTAGAATCTGACCGCTGGGGGTGCAGTGGAGGGCGCTTTCGGGGAGCGGATCGGGCGTTCCGGTCACGAAATCGGGCGTTGCGCCTTGCAGGTGGGCGCGAAACCAGTTGACCGCCGCCTGCCGCAGCGGCGGGGCGTATTCATGCCGGGAGGGCGCGATAGCGATATCGACCAGATCCTCCTTGCCGTAGAGCCGGTAGATGCGCCTCGCCCGTTCGACCGCCTCCAGAGTGCCCTCGATGGGGAAGAAATCCCAGGCCACCGCCCCGACCATCACCGGCCTGGGGGCCAGCCCGGTCAGGAAGTGGTGGTGGTCCGGCCCATGCAGGAAGCATCCCGGCACGATCTGCTCGCTGTCCTGCGGCTGGCCTGTCTTGAGGTAAGATTCCAGAGTCATCGGGAAGGTGCAGGGGATGGCCGCCGCGAAGCGGGGTTCGGCGAGCATCAGGAACGAGGTTTGCAGTCCTCCCCCGGAGTTGCCGGTCACCCCGACCCGGGCGATATCGATCTCCGGACGGGCCGCCAGGTAGTCCAGGCCGCGCATCGCGTCCCAGATGAAATGCCGGGCGATGCTGGAGCCGGTCAGGGTGTATTGCAGCCCGGCATAGGTATGCTCCCCCGTGCAGCCTCCCATCTTCCGCCGGTCCGGATCGATATCGTAATACTGGAATCGCTCTCCCTGCCCCGGTGGGTCCACCGCAAAAACAGCGAAGCCGTTGTTCACCAGGTCTGTACACACCCGCTGATAATTGGCGTAGGATTTCCCGGTATCGGCATGGCCGTGAACGAAAATGACTGCGGCCAGCGGCCCCTCGGCCTTCGCCGGCAGGTAGAGCGCGGATGTCACGTAAAATCCAGGCTGGCTTTCATAGATGATTTTTTCGATGACGAAGCCCGGCCTTTCGATTTTGCCCGTACACCGGGCGTTCAAGGGCGTCCTCTCCTGCGGCAGCCCGCCGAGAGCCTTCAGAAAGGCTGCCCTGACTTTCTCGCGGTGCGCCTCGAATGCCGCCACAGTGGTCAGCGATTCCCGTTCCGCGTCCTGCCGCCGGAACTCTTCGAGGGCGCGGCGCTGCAAGTCGCGGATCATCTGATCCGCCACGTCCTGATATCCGTCCAGATGCGATGAAAAGGTAAGCATGGCTCTCCTCCTTTAGGATCCTGTCTACTCTTACGCCGTTTGCGGCGGACTTCCTCCTGCCGGCTCCCCCGGCGCTTCCCTTCTGCCGGACTTGCTTTTCCCGCGAAATTATTCTATCATAGAATATGGTTATGAGCGAGATAGAGCCGTCCCGGAGCCTGACCGTGGTGATGTCGGGGCCGTCCGGGGTCGGGAAGGATACGGTGATCGAGGCCCTTCTTCGTTCCGGGGCCGGGGTGCGCCGCTACGTGACGGCCACCACCCGCCCGCCCCGCGCCGGCGAAATTCCGGGCCGCGATTACCATTTCGTCAGCGAAGGGGAGTTCGACCGGCTCATCGCAGGAGACAGCCTGATCGAGTGGGCGCACGTCCACAGCCACCGCTATGGCACGCCCCGGCGCGGCGTCTTTCCCGAGCCGGAGCCGGGGGCCGATATCCTCCTGAAGATCGATGTGCAGGGCGGCGTGAATGTCAAGCGCCAGATGCCCGAAACGGTGATGATTTTCCTGGCCCCGCCCTCCTGGGCCGTTCTCGAAGAACGACTGAAGGGCCGCCACACCGAGTCCGAAGAATCCCTGCGCCTGCGCCTCCGAAATGCCCGGCGGGAGATGGCCCAGGTGGTTCACTATACCTACTGCGTGGTCAATGATGTCGTCGAAAAGGCTGCCGCCCGCGTGCAGGCGATCCTGCGGGCGGAGAAGTGCCGCATCCGCGATGCGAACGCCCTGCTGGCAGCCTATGGAATCGCAGATGAGCCTTCACGGTAAAACCGTTGTCCTGGGCGTGACGGGCGGGATCGCCGCCTACAAAGCGGCAGAGATCGCCAGCCGCCTGGTGAAGCGAGGGGCCGATGTGCAGGCCGTCATGACTGAAAACGCCGCCCGCTTCGTCGGCCCGGCCACTTTCCGGGCGCTTACCGGCTATCCGGTCGTCACCGATATGTTCGAGGAGCCGACCGTCCGGGAGATCGCCCATATCTCCCTGGCCCAGCAAAGCGACCTGATCCTGATCGCCCCGGCCACCGCCAACATCATCGGCAAGATCGCCTGCGGCATCGCGGACGATATGCTCAGCACGACCGTCATGGCGGCCACCTGCCCGGTTCTCCTGGCCCCCGCCATGAACACGGAGATGTGGAACAACCCCATCGTGCAGTCCAATCTCGACAAACTGAGCGGCTTGGGCTACTTTTTCGTCGAACCGACGTCGGGCCGCCTGGCCTGCGGCACGGAGGGCGTCGGCAAACTCGCCGACCCGGAAGAGATCGTCGCCGCCGCCGAAGCCGTTCTCGCCGGCAGGGGCGCGAAGAGCCTGTCTCCTATTCAAGACCTGGAAGGCGTAAAAATCCTGGTGACCGCCGGGCCGACCCGCGAGCCGATTGACCCGGTGCGCTATATCTCGAACCGCTCCTCCGGCAAGATGGGCTATGCCCTCGCACAGGCCGCCGCCGAACGCGGGGCCGAGGTGACCCTGGTTTCCGGCCCCACTGCCCTGCCCGCCCCGCCGCAGGTCGCCTTTGTTCCGGTGGAAACCGCCCGGGAGATGTATGAGGCCGTCCTCGCCCGCTACGATGCCCAGGACGCCGTGATCGCCGCCGCCGCCGTTGCCGACTTCACGCCCGAATCGACATCCGCGCAGAAGATCAAAAAGGCGAACGCCTCCCCGATTCTGCGCCTGAAAGAAACGCAGGACATTTTAAAAGCCCTCGGAGAGCGCAAGAAGCATCACATTTTGATCGGCTTCGCCGCCGAAACGGATCGCCTGATCGAGAACGCCCGCCAAAAACTGGCCGCCAAGCGCCTGGATATGATCGTCGCCAACGATGTCACCCAGCCCGGCGCAGGCTTCGAGGTCGATACCAATATCGTCACCCTGGTCCGGGAAAAGGAAACCCTTCCCCTCCCCCGCCTTCCCAAAACAGAAGCGGCCCACCGCATCCTGGACAGCCTGGCAGAGATGGTGAGGATGAAGGCGACCGAGCCTGGCTTAAGAGCCAACCGACCCCTCGGCCCCCCACTTTAGCAAGGCAGGGGGAGTTGGCCTTGGGGGGCTTTAGGAGATTACCAAGAGTACGCACGATCTCAGCCCCCCCGAAGCCGGGGGGGGCTGGGGAGGGTGCTTTTCCACCAGCCCCATAGGTATCCCGATCAGGCTGCCTGGCCCGCCGGGGCGGGGTGCGGGCCTCTGATAGACTGTTACCTAACCCCCCGGCCCCCTTCCCGAAACGGGCAGGGGGAGAGATTATCCATCAAGCACCGCACGATCTGTCCCCCTCTCCCCGCTTCGGGGAGAGGGGTTAGGGGAGAGAGGTAACCCATCCCAGGGGAGAGAGGTCATCCATCCCCCAGGACCGGAGGGCCTTTTACCTTATCTTGATACCTATGGGGCGCTTTTCCATCATCCCCCTCAAGAGAGGAGTCGAGTATCGTTGCAAGCTGATGTCGTCGTGAATATCGCGGCGGCCCGCCTGGGGAAGACCTTCACCTACCGGGTTCCCCAGCATCTCGTCTCCTCGATTGAGCCGGGGGCCTGCGTGGTGGTTCCGTTCGGGCGCAAGGAATATGCCGGCTACATCCTGGAACTCGACCCTTACTCCGAGATGGACGGGGCGAGAGATATCCTGACGCTCCTTGACAACGCGCCTGCCCTGACGCCCGACTTGCTGGCCCTCACGCAGTGGATGGCGCAGGAATACCTGTGCTACCTCACCGATTGCATCCACTGCATGCTGCCCGAAATGACGGCCAGCGTGGCGTACGTCCTGAAACTCGGCCCGGCATTCGATTCGAAAAAGCTCTGGGACCTGACCCCGTACCCCCAGCAAATCGTCCGGTGGATCGATTCGGAAGGGGGACGCATCCCCCTGGAGCGCATTCGGGAGCAGTTTCCCCTCCGCAAGCTCGGGGATATCCTGCGGAAGCTCAAGGGATCCGGCTGGCTGACCGAGGTGGGCGAGGTGGAGTTGCCGCGCACCGGGGTGCGGCGGGTGAACGCCGTCCGCCTGGCGATCCTGCCGGAACAGGTACCGCCGGTGATCGAGCAGATAGAGCGATCCGCCCCCAAACAGGCGGCCATCCTGAAGGAATGTCTGGCTTTCGGAGACCGCTTCGTGGCCCAGGTGGCGATTGCCCGCCGGGCCGGGGTCAATCCGAAAGTGGTCTCCAGCCTGATCGAAAAGGGGCTGCTGGAACAGGGCATCGTGGAAATCCGGAAGGAGGCGCTCCAGGCGGCCACAACGGGCCAGGCGGCCCCCGTTCTCTCCCCCGACCAGAGGAAGGCATCCCAGCGCATCCGGAGCTGCCTGTATTCCGGCAAGCCGCGCTTCCTGCTCCTGCATGGGGTCACGGGCAGCGGCAAAACGGAGATTTACCTGCGGGCCATCGAGGAGGCCCGCCGCCAGGGGAAGCAGTCGATAGTGCTGGTTCCGGAGATTTCGCTGACCGCGCAGACGCTGGCGATTTTCTCACGCCGGTTCGGGCCGGATGTGGCCGTCTGGCACAGCAAACTCTCCACCGGGGAGCGTCACAGCGAATGGCAGCGCGCCCGGCGGGGCGAGGCGGCGGTCATTCTGGGGGCCAGGTCCGCGGTCTTCGCGCCCTTCCCGAAGCTGGGCCTGATCATCCTCGATGAGGAACACGAAACCTCTTACAAGCAGGATTCCGTGCCCCGCTACGATACTCGCCAGGTCGCACTGGAGCGGGCGCGGCTGACCGGCTCGACCGTGGTTTTCGGGAGCGCGACCCCTGCGGTCGAATCCTTTTACGCCGCCTCGACCGGCGCGTATGATCTGCTCTCCCTGAAAAACCGGATCGCCGGGCGAGAGATGCCTCCGGTAAGGGTGCTGGATTTGAGGCAGGAAAACCAGAACCGCCCGGCCTCCGTTTTCGGGGCCTGCCTGGAGGATGCGGTGCGAACCTGCCTGGGCCGCGGGGAGCAGGCGATCCTTTTTTTGAACCGGCGGGCCTACTCGACCTTTCAGCTCTGCCGGGACTGCGGTTTCACGGCCCGCTGCCCGCATTGCAGCGTCACCCTGAAGTATCACCTGGCCGCCCGGCGGCTGGAGTGCCATCACTGCGACCATTATGAGGCCGCCCATGCCAAATGCCCTAAATGCGGGGGAGAGCGGATCAAGCAGTTCGGCATCGGCACCGAGCGGGTGGAGGAGGAATCCCGGGTCCGCTTCCCCGATGCCCGCATCCTCCGGATGGACCGGGACACCACGGGATCCAAGCGGGCCTATGAGGATATCTACCGCGCCTTCCACAATGGGGAGGCGGACATTTTGATCGGCACCCAGATGGTCGCCAAGGGGTTCGATTTTCCGAAGGTGACCCTGGTAGGGGTCATCAGCGCCGATGTGGCGATCAACCTGCCCGATTTCCGCTCCGGGGAGCGCACCTTCCAACTGCTCACCCAGGTCAGCGGGCGGGCCGGCCGGGCCGAACTGCCCGGAGAGGTGATCGTCCAGACCTTCAGCCCGGAACACTACGCGGTGCAGGCCGCCTCCCGGCACGACTACCTGGAGTTCTACAACCAGGAGATCGCCTTCCGGGAGGAGCTACGCTACCCACCCTTCTCACGGCTGGTCAATATCGTGGTCAGCGACACCCTGGACGAGCGGGCCGATGCCCGGACGCGCCTCCTCTGCGAGCGCATCCGCAAGGCGGCCCGGGAAGTCCCGCAGTGGATGGAAGTGCTGGGGCCGACCCACGCGCCTCTCGCCAAGCTGCGCGGCAAATACCGCTGGCATTTCATCATGAAAGCCGCCCACGACGCCCCTGTGCAGGCTCTGCTGGAGGAAGTGACAGACCAATACTCCGCCGATGACCTGGCCGGAGTTTCCATAGATGTCGATGCCGTTTCGATGCTGTAGCACGTTCCCATTCCGGAGGTATCAATGCCTGTAGCAGAAGAAAAAGTCAGACAATGGTCTCTGGTTCCCTCGGATGATCCTGTTTTGCGCCGGACCGCTTCGCCGGTGGCCAAACCCGGCAAGGAGACGATGGAAATCGTCCGGGAGATGATCGATATCATGCATGAGAAGAACGGGGTCGGGCTGGCCGCCCCTCAGATCGGGCTGAGCCAGCAGATTATCGTGGTGGACATTGGCAAAGGGGCGCATGTCCTCTTCAACCCGAAAATCCTGAAGGCGGAAGGCGAGCAGGTGGGGCTGGAAGGCTGCCTCTCCCTGCCGCGCCTGGAAGGGATGGTCAACCGGGCGCAAAAGGTGCTGGTGAAGGCCCTCGACCGGCACGGCAGGCCCGTCAAGGTCAAAGGGGAAGGGTTCATGGCCCGCGTTCTCCAGCACGAGATCGACCACCTGAACGGCGTCCTGTTCATCGATAAGGTGGAGCCGGGGACGCTTCGCCTCATCAGCGAGGACGAGATCGAGCAGCGTTCCGCCGAAGCGATGGAGCCGATGATGGCGGGCGGTGACTGAAATGCGGATCGTCTTCATGGGTACGGCGGCCTTCGCCTGCCTGTCGCTGAAGGCTTTGATCGAATCGTCCCATGAGGTGGCGGCAGTCGTCACCCAGCCCGACCGCCCGAAAGGACGCGGCCTGGAGATGAGCGCCTGCCGGGTCAAGGTCCAGGCCCTTGCCTTCGGGCAAACCCCTGTCCTTCAGCCGGAGAAGGTGCGCCGGGAAGAGTTTCTGAGCCGGATGGAAGCGATTCGCCCCGACCTGATCGTGGTGGCGGCCTTCGGGCAGATCCTCCCGAAAAGGCTGCTCGATATGCCGCCTCTGGGGTGCGTCAATGTCCACGCCTCCCTGCTGCCCCGCTATCGGGGGGCCGCTCCGGCCCACCACGTCATCCTGAACGGCGAGACCGAGACCGGCGTCACCCTGATGTTCATGGACGAAACCCTGGACACCGGAGATATTATCTGCCAGGAGAGAATCCCAATCCTGCCGGAAGACAATCGGGAATCGCTGGAGATGCGCCTGGCCCAGGCGGGAGCCGATCTTCTCGCCCGGACGCTTCCTTTGCTGGAATCGAGTCAGGCCCCGAGAACTCCGCAAAATCATGCCGAGGCCACCTATGCCCCCATGATCCGGCGCGAGGACGGGCTGCTCGGCTGGAGTCAGCCGGCAGACGCCCTTCACAACCGGGTGCGAGCCTTCACGCCTTCGCCGGGCGCGTTCACCTATTTCCGCGGACAGGCGATCAAGCTCTGGCAGACAGAGGCGCAGGCTGGCGATAGGGAAGCGCCGGAGGGCGCGGTTCTCCGCCTGACCCGGCAGGGGCCGCTCGTGCAGGCCGGGGAGGGCCGCCTGCTCCTGAAGGAAGTGCAGCCCGAAAGCCGGAAGCGTCTGAGCGGGGAGGAATATGCGCGCGGGTATCGAATCACTATAGGTGAAATATTCGGCTTCTCCGCATAGGCTGGGAAAAGCAGGCAAACAAAGATTTCCACCCAACTTTGAGCAAACCGCTTGATTTCTATGACGAGACATGATATACTTGTTTCAATCAGGGATGGCATCCCGAGCTGTGCCCGCCTGAGTCCCCTGCAATGGCAATTATCTATGTTCATTCGGTTGCTGCCGGTTTTACCGACTGGAGGGGGAGCAAATGGGGGTATGCAGCTTGGAGGGGACGGTGGAGGAGCGGTACGCGCGCGGCATTGCGTTCAAGATCGAGGGCTTGTACGACGAAGCTATCGGTGAGTTCAAAGCGGTACTCGACATAGAACCCGATTATGTGCCGGCTCACCTCCAACTCGGCCTGATTTACGGATTTATCGGCATGTTCGACGAGTCGCTCATAGAGATGGAAGCCAGCCGCAGCCTTGACTCCGAAAACATCGAGGTGCTGCTCAATCTGGGCATGACCTACGCCATGCTGGGCATGTTTGACGAAGCTAAAGAAACCTTTGAAACGGTTTTGAGGATCGAACCGGGCAACGAAAAGGCCCTCGAACAGATCGCCTTTTTCGAATCTTAAACCGCGCCTGCTTCCTCAGGGCCGTCATTTGCGCCGGAGGTTCTTCACGCTTCCGGCGTTTTCGTTGTACGGGGGAAGGATTGCCTGCCATCGACCGCCGCGTGAGCCCGGACCGGCTCGTTCCGATCTTGCTGTTTGTCCTGGCCTATCTTTTCCTCTGGAAAACCGCCTTCGGCCAGCAGGCTCTTTTGCCTGCCCGCCTGGCGGCGGGAATGGCCCCCTGGCAGGCGGCCCTGGCGGACGGCTCTCAGGCTCCCGCTCCCTGGAACCCGCTGCTCTGGGACGGCATCGCCCAGTTCTACCCGTGGCGCAACTTCGCGGCCCGGACGCTGGGGGAGGGCGTCATCCCCCTGTGGAACCCCTACCAGTTCTGCGGAACGCCCTTCGTCGCCAACAGCCAGTCCGCGGTCTTTTATCCCCTCAATCTCATTTTCCTCCTCTGGCCGACCGCGCTCGCCTTCGCGGTTTCGGCCCGGCTCCATCTCTGGCTGGCGGGCCTTTTCATGTTCTGCCTCCTGCGCCACTGGAACCGGAGCGCCCCAGCCGCCTTCCTGGGCGGGCTGGCCTATATGTTCTGCGGCTTTTCCGTCGCCTGGCTGGAATTGCCGACCTTCCTGAATGTCGCCTCCTGGCTCCCCCTCCTCATTCTGCTGGCCGACCGCTGCTTCACTCGTCAAAAATGGTCAACCGCAGCCGCCGCGGGGGCCGTCCTGGGGCTGATCCTCCTCGCCGGCCATCTGCAAATCGCTTTCTACTGTATCCTCGCCCTCTTCCTGTGGTGGCTCTTCCACCTGGCCGCCTCCTTCCGGCAAAAAGCCGACCTTGTGCGGCTGACCGGTCAGCTTGCCCTGATCCTCGCAATCGGATTTCTGATGGCCGGCCCGCAACTGCTTCCCGCCATCGAGCTTTCCTCTATGTCTCACCGGAGCGGCACGCCGACCGCCGCCGGGTACGCGGCCTATATCGCTTACGCGATGCCCTTCTCCAGCCTCATCACCTTCCTTGTCCCTGATTTCTTCGGCAATCCCGCGCAGGGAACCTTCTGGGGGCCTGCCAACTATGCCGAATACTGCGGCTATATCGGCATCCTCCCCCTCCTTCTGGGAGGGCTGGGTCTGCTGGCATCTTTCCGGCGCGAGCGGCCCTGCGCCTATCTGGGCGTTCTGGCGGTCATTGCCCTGGCCCTGGCCCTCGGCACGCCCCTTGCCGCCCTTCTCTATTTCTATGTGCCTGGGTTCGGACAATCCGGCTCCCCGGCCCGCAGTCTGATCCTCTACCAGTTCGCCCTGATCGCTCTGTCCGCCTTCGGCATGGATGCCCTGTTGGATGTCATCCGGCCCCTGGCGAACAAGAACCATGGCCCCCACCCATCGGCCCGAAAAGTATCACGGAAGATTGCGTCGCTCCTCATTCTCGGGGCTGCCGCCGTCCTTTTGCTGCCCGTCCTGGTGGCCGACCGCTACGGCGACCGCATGAACCTGGACGCCGCCACGCTGATGATGGTGCAGTATAAGCCGATCCTGACCGCCCTGGCCCTCCTGACCGCTGCCTGGCTTCTGGCATCGCTGGCCTTGCGCCGCCGACTGAGCCTGACAGTATTTCAATACACAGCGGTTCTTATGGCCGCTGCCGACCTGTTCGCTTTCGGGATGAATTACAACCTGACCGCCCCTCCCGAAGCGGTTTATCCGAAAACGGGCGGCCTGGAATATCTGCAACACCGCACCCGGGACGGGGAGCGCATCTTTCCCGTCAACCTTCGCTGGAGCCTCTACGAAACGCCCCCGGCCACCCTCCCTCCCAATGCGGCCATGGTCTACCGCCTCTTCGAGGTCGCCGGTTATGACTCTCTCTACAGCGGGCGATGGAAGCGGTTCCTGAACGCCCTAGAGGGCAAGGAGGCCAGCCCGCTCGAAAACGGCAACATGACCTTCACCAGCCGCTACGATTCTCCCCTCGCCGACCTGCTGGGGGTGCGCTACGTGATGTCCAGGGAGGCTATCGAAGCGGAAGGCTTCCGTCGGGTTTACGACAATGAGATCAAAATCTACGAAAACCTCCGGGCGATGCCCAGGGTCTTCCTGGCCGGGTCCGTCGAAAGCCTGCCCCTTTCCGAAACCCTCGACCGGCTGGCCCGACCGGACTTCCCCATAGGCAGCAAGACGCTGCTGGACGCAGGAGCCACCGGCCCCGCTCCCCCGGGCGGATCCCGCGGCCCCGCCCGCCTGACCGCCTATTCCCCCACCCGCATCAGTGCGGAAGCCCATCTGGAAAGCGCCGGCCTTCTCGTTCTTTCCGATGCCTACTACCCCGGCTGGAAGGCGTTCGCCGACGACAAGCCCGCCCCCCTCCTCCGGGCCGACTATATCCTGAGAGCCGTCCCCCTCCCGCCCGGAAGCCACCGAGTCGAGTTCCGCTATGAACCGACCGCTTTTCGGCTCGGTCTATATATGGGAATGTGCGCCCTGGCGATCCTGGCCGGTGCCATGGTTTGTAAGGGGATAGGGGGTCCGGGACGGTAGAGAGCGCGGCCTATGCAACCGGCTTCTACACCCTAATCCCTATACCCTTTATCCCTTTCCGTAACGAAAGCGAGGTGTATTGGCGTGAAATCGAATTACACCCCTCGATATGCCGACGAAACGGCTTCGAGCCGCGGCTGGGTCTGGTATGTGGTCGGTGCGGTCATATTTCTGCCCCTTTTCTACGCTTTAGGCTATTACCTGATCGGGCCTGCCCTGATGGGGCGCTCGAACCAGCCGGAGGCGGGGTCTCTTGCGGTCGTGCAGTCGGTGAACGTTCCGGCTCCCTCAGCAGCCCCCGAGCCAGCGGCGACCGAGGGCGCGACCAACTCCCCCGCATCGGCGCAGCCCGAGCCGGAGGTGGTCATTACCGAGGAGCCCCCGAAGGAACCGCAGAAGGCTGCGGCCCCTCCTGCCGCCACCGCGCCCCGCGAGGTGATCGTCTTCCCGGACCGACCGGCCCGTCAGGAACGGGCGTTAAGAAGGAACGCCGCCCGCGCCGCCAAACCGGCCCGCGAAGAACGGGCCTCCCGACCGACCGAGAGCCGTTCCGAAGAAAAGGCGGCGGAACCGGCAAGCCCTTCCGCCCCTGAAAAGCAGGAACCCCGGGCCGCCTCAACCGCGCCCGAACCGGCGACAGTGAAGCTTTACCGGGTGCAGGTAGGCGTCTATACGGACAAAACGACCGCCAAAGGCGTTGCCAACGATCTTTCCACCAAAGGATACGCTCCTTATGTCGGCCCGTCCGCAAAGGGCGATAGATCCCGCTACAAGGTGCAGGTAGGCGCATTCCGCGACAGGGCGCACGCCGAAAAGATCGCCAACGACCTGAAAGAAAAGGGATATGAGATCTATATTGCCCCGGAGGAGTAAACGAATCCCACGGACAAAGCCGGTGGGCTTTGTCCCTGCTATGCCGTACCGAGTACGGCAAGCAAGACCATAGGGCAGTTTACAGTGCCCCGTGCTTCGAGACCCTTGCGCCGGATGTTGGTGGCTCCCACCACATCGGCATGGGCCGCGAAGCCACATTGACGACACAGGAAATCACTTTGGCTCGGACGGTTCTCTTGGGCGCAATGCCCACAAGCCGGACAGGTGCGCGAGGTGTGCGCCGGATCGACGAACAGCACCGGAATCCCGGCAGCCTCCGCTTTATAGGCTATCAACTGTCTCAGTTGGTGGAATGCCCAGGACAACCGTTCGTAACGCTGGCTCTTTCGGACCGTGCTGCGCTGGTGGATATAAGTCAACTCTTCCAGCGCGAGTGCCTTGTGGCCGCGCCTTGCTTTGTGAACCAGTTGTTTGCTGATGTTATGGTTCACCCACGTCACAAACCGGGACTCTTTGCGACGGATTTTCTTCAGATGCCGCTTCGCCGACTTCGTGCCTTTGTGTTGAAGGCCCTATCGCAACCGCAGGAACCGGCGGCGGCATTGGCGGATCTTCTGGCCCGTATAGGTATCGCCCTCACTGTCGACGGCGACATTGACGATACCCAGGTCAATTCCGAGAACATCCCCGCTCTCTTGCGGAGGGGGTGAAGGCAGATCAATCGTCGCATACAGATAGAAGGCACCCTCCCGATAGACCAGATCGCATTGGCCTTGAATCCGATCCATCCGGGCCGCTTGGTAGGCCCCGTAGCGCATGGCGACCACGACCCGACCCGACAGTGTCAAGAGGCTCACATGGCTGACCCCTTTGAAGGACATCAACCGGGGGTCATAGACCATCGCACCGTGCGGATCGAAGACGGGCTTTGCGGCTTTGTCCCGTTTGTAGGCTTCGATAGCTTTGGCAATAGCCCGAATCGCCATCTGCGAAGAGAGTCCGAAACGATTTCGCAGTTCCCTATAGACGACCGGCTGAATCGCGATCTTGTTGGCGCACCGCCTTGCCAAGGCGGTATCGGCAACATATTGACAGCCTGCATTGAAAGCTTCCAGGGTTTCCCGAAGAGCCTGATGCTGCGGCGGGGTGGGTTCCAGTTTGAGGGCCAGGGTTTGTTTCATACGCTGAGCCTACTATAGATTGAGTTCTTTTGTCAATTTGAGAAAGGCGGATGCCAGGAAGGATGGCAACGGCTTCGCCGTTGTTCGCCATTCCTCCCACGCCTAAAGGCAATGGGCTTCCTGGCGAGGCAGTTTGTGAAGAGGTGCGGCAGAAACCGCTGGCCCCAAGCCAGACCGTTATTCCGTCGCCTCCTCTTACGCCCGCCTATCTTTAAACCTCGATCAACAGCCCGTCATAGGCCAGTTCGACGTCTTTCGGAAGAGAGGCGTTTGTTTTTTCGTAGTCCAGGTCGTGGGTGGTATGGGTCAGGTAGGTTTTTCCGGGCTTGAGGCGGGCGATGATCTCCAGGGCCTGCTCGATGTTGAGATGGGTGGGATGGGGCCGCCAGCGGAGGGCGTCGAGGACCAGCACATCGAGGCCCGCCAGGGCTTCCATGGTCTCATCGGGGATGGCGCTGCAATCGGTCACATAGGCGAAGCGGGAAAAGCGGAAGGCGGTGACCGGAACCGCGCCGTGCCAGACACGCAGGGGACGCACCGGCTCCCCGAAGAGATCGAAGGCCTCGCTGTCCAGGGAGTTCAGGGCGAGCTTAGGCTTTCCGCCCCCGACCTGGGTCGGGACGAAGATATAGCGGAAGGCTCGCTGGATATCTTCCAGGGTGAAGGGTTCCGCATAGACGGGGATATCCGCTCCCTGCATCTCATTGAAGCGCCGGACGTCGTCCAGGCCGAAGATGTGGTCGGCATGGGAGTGGGTGTAGAGGACCGCATCCACGCGGTGCAGCCTGTGGTGGATGGCCTGAAGCCTCAATTCGGGCGCGGTATCGATCAAGGCCACCGATTCGCCGATAAAAACGGCGGCAGAGCAGCGGGTGCGCCAGTTGCGCGGGTCGCCGGAGACGCAGACCTCGCAGGCGCAGCCGATGGAGGGCACTCCATGCGAAGTGCCGGTTCCGAGCAGGAGAACTTTCAATCGTTTCCGTTTAGACGGCCCGGAAAGCCGTCAAGGCTGCCTTTCTTCAGCCTGCCGCTTCTTTGAGCATCTCCACTGTCATATAGGGCATGCTTACACTGCCGACCGGGATCGGCTTCCCGCCCAGAGGGCCGTGCGAGTCCGACCCGCCGGTAATGATCAGCCCCAGCTTGCTGGCAAGGGACAGGTAGCGGGATGAGGCCAGATCGCTGTGGTCGGTATGATACACCTCCAGCCCCATCAGACCCATCTCGGCAAAGCGGGAGATCATCTCGTCTTTGCCGAACTTGCCCGGGTGGGCCATCACCGGGACGCCGCCGCTCGCCCGCACGGCCCGGATCGCCTCTTCCGGCTCCAGGCGGACCCTTTCCACATAAGCGGGCGTTCCGGGAATCAGGAACTTCCCGAAGGCGCTGTTGATATCGTAGGCCCGGCCTGCCCGGACGATGGCCTGGGCGATGTGCGGCCTGCCCACCGTGCCGCCTCCGGCGAGGGTGATCACCTCATCGAGCGTCACCGAAACGCCCAGGGATTGCAGCTTTTCGACGATGAGGCTGTTCCGGATCATCCGGTCGTCCCGTATTTTACGCAGAGCCTCCTGGAGCGCCGGGGACCGAATATCCACACAGTAGGCCAGCAAATGCATTTCTCTGGAACCGACCAGGGTGGTCATCTCGATCCCCGCCACTATCTCGACTCCGAAAGATTCCCCCGCCTCCATGGCCTCGGGGACGCCTGCCGTGGTATCGTGGTCGGTCACGGCGATGGCCGTCAGCCCGGCCTCTTTTGCCGCCCGCACAAGCTCGGTCGGCGTCCAGGAGCCGTCGGAAGCGGTAGTATGCAGATGCAGGTCGACTCGTTTTCTCATTGGCACCTTGCTCTCAAAAGCACCTCCCTACCCCCCGGCTTCGGGGGGCTTAGATCGTGTGTACTCTTGGCAAGTCTCTCAAAGTACCCACAGTCTACTCCCCCCGCCGAAACCCGGCGAGGGGCTGGGGGGGCGGTTAACCACGCATTTTCACAAACGCAGAATCATGAAAAACTCAATCTTCCTCCGCAAACCGTCCCTCGACAATATGCCCTTCCAGCCACCGGAGGGCATCCTCTCGGGTTTTGACCAGCCCTTCGGCCTGGGCTTTACGCAGAGCCTCCAGCACCCAACCGATCTCCCTGCCCGGTTTCATCCCGAAGCGTTCCTGTAATTCGTGGCCGTCCGTCAGCTTCGGCTGGCGGAGGAGGCGCTTTCGCTCGATGGCCCATTGCAGCAGGCGACCCGTGAAGGCGGTCCGGTCTTCCAGTGCATCCTCTCCCAAAGCGATCCGGACGGCCTGGGACAGCAGAAGGATTTCCACCAGCGAATCGCCCGCTTCGCGAAAGAAACGGTAAGCGGTTTTGAGATCGCAGGGGGGATACGGGTTGCGAGAGCGTAGAGCAACCGTTCTGCCGATATGCTCCACCTCCCGTGCCGACAGCTTCAGCACTCTGGCCCTCTGCCGGGCGAGGTTCCCGCCCGGCAGGATAGGTGGAAAGGCCGCATGGTAGATCGCCGCAAAGGCCAGGAGACTCCGGCGGCTTCGCGGATAGGTGATCATGTGACCCAGATGGGCGGCGGTCTCCTCCGATTCCGATACAGGGAGCATCCGTTCAGCCTGAGGAAGGGCGTCCTCGACCGCCAGGCTGCAATCCCAGAGCGTTTTGCCGGGCCGGAATTCGGCTGCCTGCATCGCCTCCGATTCCGGCAGAACAGGAGAGAGCAATCCCAGATCGTCCATGCGGCGCAGGTGTTCCGAAACGCCTCCGGCCTCCAGAATCATGAAAAACTCGTCCCGGATTCGCTCCGGAGCGGACTGCGAAAGCGCCGGAGCCGTCCTGCGAATGGCCTCCGCGGTCCGGGGTTCCATCTCCAGGCCCAGCCGCGCCGTCATGCGTACCCCGCGCAGGGTGCGGACAGGGTCGGCCCGGAGGTTGGCTTCCGCCACCATCCGCACCCGACCGGCCCGGATATCCCCGATGCCTCCTGTGGGGTCGATCAGAGGCCAGCCGGCTGGATCGGCACGGGCCGCCTCCGGCAGACTGTCCAGCGGAACCGCAACCGCGTTGAGGGTATAGTCCCTGGCTCTCAGGTCGCTTAGAATGTCCCTGCCTGCAAGGGGAGCGATATCGATCTGAAGCGGGGGGCGGCGGCGCACCATCCGGGCGATGCCTCGTTCGGCGTCCATCGCAAACGGGGAGCCACGGAACAGGCGGGCCAGGGCGCGGGCCAACGCCAGGGTATCGCCCTCAGCCGCCAGATCGATATCCTTGACCTCGCGCCCCATCAAGAGATCGCGCACCGATCCCCCGACCAGGAAAACCTGCCTGCCCTCCTGCCGGGCCAGAGACGCGATTCGGAGCAGGGCATCCGCCAGGTCGGAAGCCGGGCTTGTAGCGCGTTCAGACATAGCTTATTATACCCGAACCGAGAGGAAAGGCTCAAGCGAACCGAAAAAGGAAGATTCCCCCGGAAGGCGAATATTTCCAGGAAGAGAGGAGACAGCGATGATGAGGTACACCCTTCTGCATCTTACGGCGGTTCTGCTGGCCTCTACGGCGTTCGACGCGCCGGGCAGGGCCGCGCCAAAGGAGAAACCGATAACCGACCCGAGGGTTCGCTCGAAGCGATCCTTACGCCGGGCCGATTGCTTTTTCGGGCTGCACCTGGATCTGCACCCGTCCCGAGAGGACAAGGCCCTGGGCGCGGATGTTTCCGAGGAAAATGTACGCGCCCTGCTGGATCGGGTCAAGCCCGATTACGTGCAGTATGACTGCAAGGGATGCCCCGGCTATCTGGGCTATCCCTCCAAAGTGGGCAAGTCCGCGCCCGGCATCGTGAAGGATTCGCTGGCCGTCTGGAGCGAGGCCACTCATGAAAAAGGCGTCGGGCTGTTTATCCACTACTGCGGCCTGTGGGACAGCCTGGCGGTGGAAGAGCATCCCGACTGGGCGGTTGTGGACGCTTCCGGCAATAAGCATCCCTACCTGATGAGCGTCTTCAGCCCCTATGCCGATGAAGTGCTGATCCCCCAGATCGCGGAGGCTGCGGGAGCCTACGGCCTCAGCGGGGCCTGGGTGGATGCCGATAGCTGGTGCGCGTCCATAGACTATTCCCCGGCTGCCCTGGTAGCCTGGAAAAAGGAGACCGGCCAGCAGGACGCCCCGAAAGACCGATCCGACCCGCGCTGGCCCGACTGGAAGAATTTCCACCGCCGCCACTACGAGCAATACCTGAACCACTGGGTGGATGCGCTCCACGCCCGGCATCCCGAACTCCAGCTTTGCAGCAACTGGATGTACACCACCTATTCTCCCAAGCCGGTCGCGGCGAAGGTGGATTTCCTCTCCGGTGACTACACCCTCACAGTGTCGGTGGACCGCGCCCGGACGGACGCCCGCTACCTGGCCCATGCCGGCCTCCCCTGGGACCTGATGGCCTGGGGCTTCAATAACGGGAAAGATCTGGGGTTCAGCCTCAAGCCCGCCGTCCATCTCCAGCAGGAGGCGTCCGCCGTGCTGATGCAGGGCGGGGGCTTTCAGATTTATTACGTGCCCACCCGCACCGGCTATGTCACCCCGGATATCATCGACACGGCAGGCCAGGTGGCCGATTTCTGCCGCGCCCGCGAGAGCGTCAGCCACAAAAGCGCGACCGTGCCCCAGGTGGCCCTTTTGCTCTCCTCCGAAACCCAGGCCGACCGGTCCGACGGCGTTTTCGCCCCCTGGGGAACCTTCGACGAATTGGAAGGCGCTCTCCACGCCCTCCTGGAAAGCCACTATTCGGTGGATATCATGGCCGAACACCAGCTTCAGCCGCGCCTGAAGGAGTTCCCCCTGGTGGCGCTGCCCGATGTCTACAAGCTGACCGAAAGCTTCCGGCAGGCCCTCCTGGAATACGTCCGGGACGGCGGCAGCCTGCTCCTCCTCGGAGCCAGATGCGCCCGGCTCTTTCCCGAAGCAGTCGGCGCGGAGTTCGCCGGGGAGCCGGCCGAGGCATCCGCCGAACTGGTCTCTCCTGCCGGCATCGTCAATGTCAACGGCCTCTGGCAGGCCGTAAAAGCCGCCTCCGCCCGGCCTCTCGGCTACCGCCATCCCACCCGGGATGCCCGCAAGGACGGGGAAATCGCTTCCACCATCGCCGCTTACGGCAAAGGCCGTGTCGGAGCGATCTACGGCCCGGTCGCTTTAGCCTATTTCCGCAGCCACCACCCCGCCCTCCGCAGTTTCATCGGGGAAGCGGTCTCGCATCTCTTCCCCAATCCTGCCGTGCGGATCGACGGCCCCTCCTGCGTGGATATCGCGCTCCGGCGCACGCGCAAGGGCCATCTCAGCCTCCACCTCCTGAACCTGGCGGAAACCCAGCGGGCGGATCGCTTCCTGAGTTCCGACCACATCCCGCCGGTCGGCCCCATCCGGATCGAGATGCAGTGCCCTGAAAAGCCGAAACGCGTTCGCCAGGTCCCGCAGGCCCGCAGCCTGAAATGGACATGGGAAAACGGAACCCTGAAGGTCACCGTGCCGCGCCTGGAGATTTACGATATAGTGGTGGTGGAGTAAAGTATCCGATCATGACGCCTCTAGCGCGGCTGACGCCAGGGCTATGTGAATAAAGCCATCGGCTTGTCTCAGGCTTTGATAGCCGAAGCCCGAGGCAAGCCGATTATTTCCGATAGCGATATCCCGCCCTCACTCAAGCCTCTATCGCCTGGCAGCAGCTATACCCGCTTAAATCGATTCGACCTGCTCCAGTTCGCCGCTTTCCACATGGAAGATCAGGCCGTGGGCGGGAATATCTGCGGGAATAAAGGGGCATTCCCTGATTTTCCGCAACTGCGCCTTCAGGTTGGCGTGAATGTCCTTGAAGGGGTAGAGTTTCAGCCCGCTGGCGTCGGCTCCGGTATCGCGGGAAAGTTTGGCCTGCACATCGGCTTCCTCGAAGGTCAGCATCCCGCAGTCTGTATGCTCGATCACGAAAAACTCCCGCGTCCCCAGCAGTTGGCAGGAGATCACCAGGGAGCGCAGGGCGTCGTCCGTCACCAGCCCGCCGGCGTTCCGGATGATATGGGCGTCTCCCGTCCTCAGCCCCAGGAAATCCTCCACGGTCATCCGAGCGTCCATACAGGCCACCACTGCCAGCTTCTTGGAAGGCGGCATTGCCAGCTTGCTGCGGTCGAACTGCGCCGCATACAGCCGGTTCTTCTCCAGGCATTGCTCCAGCATAGCCATCGCGTTCAGCCTCCTTTTTTGTTGGTATTAGCAAAGATTATAGCGGAAGGCGGGGGATTTGTAAAGGGCGGGAGGGAAGGGTTTCGAAGGTCGTCAGCGTCGAGGCTATATCCGCTTAATACCCATTGCTATCCGGAACGAAGAGCATAGCAGAGGGCATCTTTAATAGTCAAGGCTGTGCTACGAACCAGGGTGACACCGACGGGTTGCTCAAGACCAAATGGCAGCTCATTGTCTTCAGTAACGATCAGCACAAGGTGCGCGTCGCCTTTTGTTCTGGAGGTGTCGGAGAGCGCCATAGCCGCCTCATGCAATTTTTCTCCGGGACGCTGTATACGAATGAACACAGGTTTCCCGTCTATATCCTGTTTGAGAATAGCGTCCATACCTTGATTGCGCTGCACGATGTGATAATCGAGTCCTTTGAGATAGGTAAATACGTCAGTTTCCTTGCGCTCGTATGTTTCGCGTCCCTGCTCCAGCAAGGCTGATACCGTCTTTACTGGATCACGCAACCTGCTATTCGTGAGAGTGATGGCTTCCGGGGCGATATCGATTCCAATGGCATTACGGTCAAGCAGCTTCGATGCGATCAGGGTTGTGCCGCTGCCGCAGAAGGGATCTAAAACCCAGTCGCCTGCTTCTGTGCACAGATTGATGATCTGCTCAAGCAGAAGAATGGGTTTCTGAGTCGGATATCCGACGCGCTCCTTGGCTTTGGGGTTGAGGTAGGGGATGTCCCAAACATCGCTCAATGGCACACCTTTTTTTGCCCCACTGGAGAGGACGTGACCTTGTTCATTTCTGGCATAGACCGCCTTGTTGCGGCTATCGCGGACGCGCCGCTGCGTAATCTGGTCTATATTGGTAGAGGCCGAATAGTTGGTCAAGAGGGTATTGAACTTGAAATCGGCGCTCTTAGAGTAGAACAGAATAGTTTGATGCGCGGGGAGAAGTCCTTTGTTAGCATTCGACCAGCGTCTATATGTCCAGACGATTTCGGACCGAAACATCGCCGCTCCGAAAACCTGATCCAGTATTAGACGGACAATATGCGCCGCGTTACTATCGCAGTGAAAGAATAGCGAACCGGTATATGTGAGGGTGCGATGGAGCTTCGAGAGACGCTCGTGTAGAAAGCGGGCATATTCCTCGTGAGAGGCCCACAAGTCGCGGAAGGCAAAGGTCGCGCTGCCGTCACGGGTGGTGAGCGTGTGTTCCTTTTGGGTATAGAACGGCGGATCGAGATAGATAAGATCGAATGCGCTTTCTGGAAGCGTATCCAGAACCGATAAGCAGTCGCCAATTATGGTTCTGATCTCTGCCATTTTTCCATATTCTCTTTCGCAACGGATTGCAACACGGCTTTCAGATCAACGGCGGTGTAGGCCTTTACATAATCCCAAGCCTCATCGCTATGGTAGTATTCTCCATGCACGCCCGCATACAGAGTTTCAAGTGTCTGTTGAATTCGGATAGCCTGATCGCGGTTGGGATAATAAAACATGATGCGAACCGGCTTGTACCCTGCGCCGGCAACGGCACGGATACGGGCGTGTTCTTTGATAATATGATCGCCATCGGTCGTCGCATCGCGCCATTTGATTTCGAGCGCATCCCGGTTCTCGATAAGAAGGTCTATCACAAAGGTCTGAGGACGCTGCCCGAAGGGGTTAGGTATGCGGAAGGAAGCGGCCTCTGGAAACCGCTCTATAAAACAAAGCTTTGCTGCCCGTTCCAGAAACGCGCCTGCGTATTGGTAGAGGAAGCGTCCCTTGTTCTGATAGAGGTCAATAAGTTTGCCTTCCTCATCGGAGACACCCAGAACTCGATAGATCAGGTAGTGAGAATTGTCGTCGCTTTCCATATCCGCCACACGCGCCGCTATGCTTTTCTGCAAGCCTTTGGCATAGCGTGTCGCCAGATCGCGAATGTCTTGCTCCACTTTGTTCGGAGGTAAGGGTGGTGTGTTCATGCCATTCTA
>JADLDR010000125.1 GCA_020846535.1 Armatimonadota bacterium
GGGGTCGCCTGCGGAAAGGGATTCGTCGCAGCGGAGGAGCCGGTAAGTCACTTCGCGGTGGTGGTTCAGGACGGCGGACTTGCCGATCCAGTCGAGGCTGGGCATGTGGGATTCACCTGTTTTATGGATGAAGTGGCGTTCTCTGATGATTTAGCCAGAATTATCTGAAGGCAGACAGATTGTTAGCTCTTGTATCAACGCGGGCAGATCATCCATAACGGTATCCCATACTCGATCCAGGTCGACATTGAAATAGGCATGTATGATTCGATGACGCATCCCTACGATACTGGCCCATGGCAATGATGGGCATAATAAACGACCTTCTAAACTGACTTTGCTGGCTGCTTCACCGATAATTTCCAGAGTTCTAACTATTGCGAAGCCAGCATATGGTCAGTATCTAAATCGGCTCTATTGCGGCCCTTGATAAAGCCGATGGCTGCTTCCGCAGCTTCCACCATATGCCTCATCCGTAGGCATCGCTTTCACTGAGCATAATGCACCTCAGCCAGCAATACAACCTTGTCGCGGAAGTGCCGGCTCAAGTCCTGCGGGGTTCGCAGATCGACTTTGCGCCCGAGGATATCGGAGAGTTCGATTTCCATGCCGGCCATGCGAATCAACCCGATAGGAACGCCCGATTCGAACTCAACTAATACATCGACATCGCTGTCCGCCCGGAAATCCTCCCTCAAGACGGAGCCGAAAAAAGCCAGACGGCGGATATGATTTCTCCGGCAAAATTCGGCTATCCGCCTGTTGTCAACCTCGATATGCAAACTCATAGAGTGTCACCGAATTGTAAGTCAATGAAAATAGCTCCATCGCGCCCGCATGGTATTATTCGGTTATATGCTTGCAGGCTTTCAAGATACAGATCGATGGCTTCCCGGATATTCTCCTCAGCTTCCTCGAAGGTATCCCCCTGGGTATGTCAGCCTTTGAGCGCCGGAACGAAGGCATGGTAGCCCCCGCCTTCTTCATGCTCGAAAATTACGGCATAAAGCATGATAATCTCCGACTGACAGCTAGATTCCCCTTTTCAAAGCCGGAACACGCGCCACAAAATAGCCCGACTTTGAGTTCCATAACGACTCCTCATATTTCTTTTCAGCAGCCAGACCCTTGAAATGATAAAAGGCACGCAGTTTTGAACCTGTGTGCCTTTTGAAAATGGTGGAGGCGTCGGGAATCGAACCCGAGTCCGAATAGGAGTTAGCATCGGTCACCACATGCGTCTTCCGTGATTTAGTTCTCGCCCCGCCGTCTCCCACGGACAGGATACTTTGGCGCCAGCCCGGTTTTATGTCCCGAAAGGCTTACAGGCGTACCCTTCCGGTGAGCCGATGTTGGTTACACCCGCTTCGGCCCCATCGGCGGAGGCCGGGCGAATGTCGCTACTTATGCAGCGAGAGCGTATTGTTTGTCAGCGTTTATGCTTGGTTGCCCTTGCTAACGGGGCCTGGCCCCCCGGCACGCAACCTTTGCCGTCTCCGTACCCGTCGAAACCTGTCGCCCCCATGTTGCGCTTATATTATACCTCGGAATAGGCTGGTTGTCAACTTACCCCTTCTCATGCAGAGAGCGTTCCTCCTCCCGCCTAGCGTCCCGTTCGGCGATGGCCTCGCGCTTGTCGTAGAGCTTTTTGCCCCGGGCCAGGGCAATTTCCAGCTTGGCGCGGCCCCGCTTGAAATAGATCTGGAGGGGGATCAGGGTCAGCCCTTTTTCCTGCACTTTGCCGATCAACCGCTCGATCTCCCCCTTATGCAGCAGGAGCTTGCGCGGCCTGCGGGCGTCCACGTTCCACCGGTTGCCCTGCTCGTAAGGGGAAATATGGAGGTTGTAGACCCACATCTCTCCCTCCTGCACACGGCAGAAAGAATCCTGGAGGTTGGCTTTCCCCTGCCTTAAAGACTTGACTTCCGTTCCCGCCAGCGCCACACCGGCTTCATACGTCTCATCGATAAAATATTCGTGCCGCGCCTTCCGGTTGGTGGCGATGATCTTTCTACCTTCTGGTTTTTCCTGTTCCATCGGCTTTCCTTTGAGGGAGGCGCTCTTGAACGCAGCTTACTTCAACAAACTACCCCCCGCACAACTGGCGGTAGAGGTTCCAGACTTTGACCACGTAGTTGCGAGTCTCCCGATAGGGAGGAATACCCTTGTAGCGGCGCACGGCCCCGGAGCCTGCGTTGTAGGAGGCCAGGGCCAGAGCGATGGATTCGGGGTCGTAGGACTGCCCCTGCCAGGTGTGAGATCCCATGTATTTTTCCAGCAGGCCGCGCACCATCCGCACCGAACCGGCCACATTCTGCTGCGGGTCGTAGGCATTGCTGACCCCCAGGCCGCGGGCCGTGCCGGGCATGAGCTGGCCCAATCCCATCGCGCCCTTCCGGGAGGTGGCATTGGGGTTGAAACGCGATTCGGCGGCAATAATCGCCACGATCAGGCGGGCGTCCACATTGTAATGCACGCTATAGGCCAGGATGCTCTGGGTGATCAGGTCGGCATGGGCCGCGGGGAGCCGGGGGTTGAAGTAGAGAATGGCCCGCGTATAGGCATCCACCACGCCCGGGTCGAAGGGGCTGTAAGCGCCGCGGCTCGGAAAATTGGAGCGCGTGGAGGTGTAGGCCCGGGACCGCTTCAGGCTGGCCTTGCGCCTGCCGAGGGCGGATTTTTGCTGCTGCGCGGCCCACTGCGCCTCGCGCTCCAGCATATCGAACTCGCCCACCCATTCCACCCAGGCCAGGGAGCCGATGCTGCCGCTGGCGTCCTCGGGAATGCGGGCCAGGGCGCGGATCGTCTCCCCGTTGCTCGGAAGATCGGAAGAACTCGCCGCCTTGAGCAGAGCTTCCCCGCTTTTGGTGTTGACTATGAAAGTGGTCGTTTCGCCCATCTGAGCTACGCCGCTGATCGTCCCGCGCACCTCGACAACGCGGCCCCGCCAGGAGGCCGGATCGGACGCCGCCTGCTCATAGGACAGGGCGGGGGACACCTGATGGGTTTTCTTCGCGGCTAGAAATCGGTTCACGGCGCGGGCATCGCCCCAGGCCGGTAATGTCAAAATTCCGATCCACGATATGGCTATAAGCCGGTGATAACGCATTCATTCACTTCCTTCCTTATGATACAGCCTTGCCGGTACAGGCGCAAAAAAGACTCCTACCCTTAATTATGCCAGATAACAGGCCGGGCTCTAGGGGTTTCGACGCAAAAGAAGCGATTCCTTCTTTTGGGGCGGAAGCAATCGTTCCGGCGGTCGAACCGGCGAGCGCCGGAACGACTCCCCCTTGGTTGGCGTTACATTGGAGATTGCCGGCTCCTCGCCATGACATATAAGCGAAAGTTCTGATAAAATAGCCTGGCCGGTATTTCCATTATACCGTTTTAGAAAATTACCCTGCAACCTTTTAGAGATTTTTCCGTCTTATCATCGGAGGATTGCGAGTTTTCTGAAAGGATGGGGCAATGCGCGCACTCAAGATATCGCTGTTGATCCTGATCCCGTTGCTGCTGATGGCCTACGGCGGCTGGCGGGCCATGGGGATGTTGAAAAAGCCGCCTCCCCCGGTCAGAAACCTGACGGTTTCCAGAGGGGACGTGAGCGTCAAGGTGGTGGAAAGCGGGATCGTCCAGCCCTTGAAAAAGGTGGAGGTCAAGTCGAAGGTCGGGGGCCGGATTTTGAACCTGGCCGTGGATGAAGGGCAGTCCGTCCGCACCGGCCAACTGATCGCTTATATCGATAAAAAGGAGATCGCCTCCCAGGTGGAGCAGATCCGGGCGCAGCTCGACGCCGCCTATGCCCGGCTGGAGCAGGCGCGGACCGGGGCGGGCTATCAGTCCTCCCAGACCCAGGCCCAGATCGAGCAGGCGCGGGAGGCTCTCAGCACCGCCGAGGCGCGACTGGCCCAGGCCCGCGAGCAGGCAAGGGTGCAGCCCTCCCTCACCCGGGCCTCCATCGCTCAAGCCCAGGCGAATGTGGCCTCCGCTCAGGATAATGTCCGGCTGCTGGAGGAATCTACCCACCCGCAGGCCGTTTCCCAGACTGAGGCCAATGTGCAGGAAAACGAGGCGACCCTGGAAAACTACGCCCGCAACCTGGAGCGCCAGAAGCAGCTTCAGGCCAAAGGGTTCGTCTCCCAGCGCGATGTCGATTCGGCCCAGACCCAGAGCGATGTCGCCCGCGTCCGCCTGGAGGAATCGCGCAAGCGGGCTGATATCCTCAAAAAACAGATCGAGGTGGAGCTTCGGAATGCCCGCACCCGGCTCTCGGAAGCTCAGGCCGCCCTGGATGCCGCCCGCGCCAACGCCGTGCAGGACGGCGTGAGGCGCAAGGAATACGAAGCGGCCCGGGCGGCAGTCGCCCAGGCCCGTTCCGGCCTGCGTGCGGCCCAGGCGGGCGAGGCGCAGAACCGGATGCGCCTCCAGGATGTCCAGCAGGCCCAGGCCAGCGTCGCTCAGCTCAAAAATTCCCTGGAAGAAGCCGAAACGCGATTGAACGATACTACCATCCTCGCCCCGATGAACGGCCTGGTGACCAAGAAATACATCGAACCCGGGGAACTGATCACCTCCGGCGTGGCGACCTTTTCCTCCGGGATGCCCATCGTTCAGGTGTCCGACCTGTCCAAGATGCTGGTCAAAATCAACATCAATGAGGTGGATATCGCCCGGGTGAAGGTGAACGAGCGGGTCGATATCAAGGTGGACGCCTACAAAGGGGTCGTCTTCCGTGGCAGGGTGAGTAAGGTCGGTTCCGCCGCCCTGGGCGGGGAGGCCGGGCAGCCGCAGCCTTCCGGGGTGATCAAGTTCCCGGTGGAGATCGAGATCGCCCATCCCGACCCCAGGCTCCGCCCCGGCATGAGCGCCAAAAACGAGATCATCGTGGAGGAGCGCAAGAACGTCGTGCGCGTTCCTATCGAAGGGGTCAGCTTTGAAGGCAAAAAAGCATTCGTGGAGCTGGTCCAGTCCGCTGCGCCCGGGGCGAAACCGGAAGCCAAAGGCGTGAAGCCCGCCGAAACCACGCAGCGCAGGGCGGTCAAGGTGGGCCTCAAGAGCGATATCCATGCGGAAATCCTCTCCGGCCTGAAGGCGGGGGATAAGGTGCGCCCGGCCAAATTCAAAGGCCCGGCCCGCAAAGGGGCTGACCTGCGTATGGGACCGCCCCCCGAAGAGGAATAAAAGATGAATTTCTGGCACAGTCTCCTGGTCGCCCTGGACAACCTGCGGGTTAACAAGCTGCGCTCCTTTCTGACCATGCTGGGCATCATCATCGGCGTCTTTTCGGTGATCCTGATGATCGCCATTGTGGAAGGGGCACGGGCCAATGTAGTCAAGGAGTTCCAGAGGCTCGGTTCCAGCCTCATTATCATCGCCTTCGACCCCGGCCGAAGAGGGCGCGGGGAGACGCCCGGGGTGATCGAAGGGCTGACCACCCGCGACCTGGAAGCCATCCGCACCCGCTGCCCTCTGGTGGCGAATGTCTCCGCTGAAATGGGAGCCGGCGAGCAGGGCTTCTCCCGCGGCGGCGTGGAATACAGGGCCAACATCAACGGCGTGGAGCCGGATTACCAGCGCCTCCGGAATGTGGAGGTCATCAAAGGCCGATTCATCAACGATGAGGATATGGAGGGCTGGAAAACCGTCTGCGTGATCGGGGATAAGGTCAAAGACAAATTCTTCCCCGGCAGTGACCCCATCGGCCAGAATATCTCAGTGCTGGGCTTGAACCTGAACGTGGTGGGCGTGCTGAAAAAGAAAGGCCGGTCCATGGGCGAGGACAGCGATAAGGTGGTGCTGATCCCGCTCTCCACCCTCCAGAAGCGGCTGATCGGTGGCAACCAGATCGGGGTTATCTTCGCCCAGGCCGTAAATCCCAATGAATCGAAAGAGGCGATGGAGCAGGTCTGGCAACTGCTCATGCGCCTTCATGACAACCGCCCGGACTTTATGGTGGACAGCCAGGAGCAGATCATGGCCGCTATCGGGCGCGTCCTGAACATCTTCGGGGTGGTGATGGGCAGCATCGGCGGCCTGGCCCTGCTGGTGGGCGGCATCGGCATCATGAACATCATGCTCGTCTCTGTCACCGAGCGTACCCGGGAGATCGGCATCCGCAAGGCGGTCGGGGCCAAGAAGCGCGATATCCTGATCCAGTTCCTGATCGAATCGATGACCGTCAGCGCGGTCGGCGGGCTGATCGGCATCGGTATGGGGGCAGGCGTCAGCCGGGCGGTCACGGCCATCACCAAACAGGTCATGCCCGGCGGGGAGGGCATCAATACCGCCATCCCCTTATGGGCCGTCGTCATGGGCTTCACCTTCTCGGCAGCCGTCGGCATGTTCTTCGGCATCTACCCCGCCTACCGCGCCGCCCGCCTTGACCCGATAGAGGCGCTGAGGCATGAGTAAATATTACGACTATATCATAGGGGTGCTGTGTCTGTTCAATTCAGCGGTGGCGCTAGCACAAGGATTAACGGCGATTGCGGAACGCCGTTGGCTCATCGCTGTTTTTCCTGAAAGTACGATTTGCGTTTGTCATTACAATAATCTCTGTGTCTATGAAGTCTCCATACGGAAATCCTGATGAGTATATGCTCGTTTTTGTTATTTGCCGTAAGCTGGAAATGGAGGCATCGACATCGTTGACTTCGTAGAAAACGAGGAAGCCGTTTCGTCTTTACAGCCACCAAGACGAAACGGCTTCCTCGCTTTATAAGGATGGGGTTTAGCGATTATTACCTCTACAACCCTCCCAACCCTTCCGGAACGCGCCCGTTTTTCATCAGGGTGTTGGGCAAGCGGTGGAAATCGCAGCGGACGATCACCGTTTCGGGAGGCGTTTTGTCGGTCGGCTTCTCGTAGCGGTAGCTGACCGTTTTCGGATCGCTTGCATCCGCCGGGCAGTGCAGGCCGGTTCCCTTGGGCAGATATTTGGGAGCCAATTCCTTCAGATCGTTCGGGTAGCGCCCTTTATGTTCCCGGAAGCGTCTCACCGCCCCTCCGATGCCGAGGAGGTTCTGACGGCAAGCGGCGATATCCTGCGCCTCCTGATATCCTTTCTGAATCGCTTCTCGAAACTCCGGAGTTTTCGACATTCTGACCAGCAGATATCCGCAGCCGACCATCGCCAGAGCGCCGAACGCGAACAGCACCAGGCAGGCGATGGCGATACCCTTCCAGACGCCGCCGGTCGAAGGTCTGGGGGTGTAGGAAGGAGGAGTGGGGTTGCTGTCGCTCATCTTATGCCTCCGGGCATCAAGGGGTCCAATCCATATCGGGCGTCAGCCGTTCGACGAAGGCGGCTAGAAGCTGGGCGGTATGCTCCAGGTCTTTGAGAGAGATGACCTCGCAGGGGGTATGCATATAGCGGAGCGCCACGGCGACAAGGGCGGTCGCCATCCCGCCCTTGTTGAGCTGCATGGCGTTGGCGTCCGTTCCTGTCCCGCCCGGAGCCACCTCGATCTGATAGGGGATCCCGATCTCTTTGGCCGTCTGAGCCAGCCGCTCGAACATTTTCGGGTTGATATTGGCTCCCCGGCAGATCATCGGGCCTTTCCCCACGGCCAGATCGCCGCTCCGCTTCTTGTCGGCGGCGGGATAATCTCCGGCGTGGCCGACATCGAGGGCGATGCCCAGCAGGGGATCGACATGATAGGCGCTGGTACGCGCCCCCCGGATGCCGATCTCCTCCTGGACGGTCGAGACGCCGTAGACGCCGGCCCGGATCTGTTTTCCGGCCAGCAGGCGCAGTGTTTCTCCGATCAGGAAGACCGCCATCTTGTTATCGAACGCTTTGGAGACGGCCAGATCGTTTTGGAGAAGCTCGAAGGGAACGCGGTAGGCGATGGGATCACCCAGGCTGACCAGCTCCTCGGCCTCCTTTTTGCTGCTCGCGCCGATATCGATCCAGAGTTCGCTGAGGTCGGGAACCTTGCCGCGCTCTTCTTCGGTCATGAGGTGGATGGCCTTCTTGCCGATCACGCCGGCCACCGGCCCGTTGGCCGTGCGGATCGTCACCCGCTGGCCGACGGTGACGACCGCATCGTGCCCGCCGACAGGGGCGAAATAGAGATACCCCTCATCATTGATGAAGCGGATAATGAACCCGATCTCGTCGGCATGGCCTGCCAGCATGAGGCGCGGCTGGCCTTCCGGGTTGCGAACGCCGATGGCGCACCCCAGAATATCGGTTTCCACGCGGTCGCAGTAGGGGCGGACGTATTCCCGAAACAGTTCCTGGGCGGGCTGCTCGTATCCGGAAGGGCTGACGGTTTCGCAAAGATTTTTCAAAAAGGCTAGGGATTCTTCTCGCATCGCGAATAGACTCCTCTCTTCGATTAGGGATTCCTCGTTTCATTCTTCGATGGCAGGGGCCGATTCTCCTTTTTTCGCCCGAACCGCCCCGCAGGGGTTGTATTCAGCAATAGAAATTTGATATAATAAGGCAAAAGGAAAAGACAGGAGCTTTCGGTGAGAACCCCTTCAACCCCACTCCGGTGGCGGGTGGCGGAGCGCGTGCCCGAAAAATTAGCGGCCCGGTTCGCGCACCTGCCCCCTGTCACCGTTCAATTGCTCTACAATCGAGGCTTGCTCTCCGCCAACGGGCGGGCGGAAGAGGCGGTGGAAGCCTTTCTGCATCCCGATTACCGCCTGCACCTGCACAATCCCTACAAGCTCAAGGATATGGATAAAGCGGTGGCTCGCCTTCGGCAAGCGATAGAACGCGGGGAAAAGATCGGGGTCTTCGGACACTACGATGTGGACGGCATCACCTCGGCCGTACTCCTCTACGAAGCCCTCCGTCGCCTGGGTGCCGACGCCTACCCTCATCTTCCGCACCGTACCGAGGAATACGGCCTGAACCTTGTCGGCCTTCAGGATTTGAAGGAGCGGGGCGTCTCGCTCGTCGTCAGCGTGGACTGCGGCATCAAGTCGATCCCCGAGGCGCAAGCCGCCCGAGAGATGGCTATCGATGTCATCGTCACCGACCACCATGAGGTGGAGCAAGAGGAAACGCCTGGCAAAGAGTCGGAGGATGTCGTTCCGGAGGCGGTCGCGGTCATCAATCCCAAGCAGCGGCGATGCGCTTACCCCTTCCAGGGGCTTACCGGAGTGGGCATCGCCTACAAGCTGGCGGAAGCCCTCTTTCTGGATGCATGGCAAGCCCCCTATCCGGGCCGCCCCTCCCAGGAGGAATCCGACCGGAACTTCCTGAAATGGCTCTTCGAGCTGGTGGCTATCGGGACGGTGGGGGATGTGGCCGAACTGATGGAGGAGAACCGGATCTTCGTCCAGTGGGGCCTGAAAGTCCTGGCGAAAACCAGGCGGCCCGGCCTGAAGTGTCTCTACCAGGTGGCCGGCATCGATCCGGCCAAGATATCCGCCTACGGCATCGGCTACTGGATCGCCCCGCGTCTGAACGCTTCTGGCAGGCTGGAGAGCGCCCGCATCAGCCTGGACCTGCTGATGACCCAGGACGAAGCCGAAGCGCACGCCCTGGCCCGGCGGCTCCAGGAGTTGAACAGCCAGCGCCAGCAGCTGATCGAAGCCCTGATGGCCCACCTGCGCGTCCAGGCGCAAGCCTGCCTGAGCCAGAAGGTGCTGGTGCTGCCGCAGCAGGGGTGGCCCTCGGGGATCGTCGGCCTGGCCGCCGGGCGGCTCTGCGAGGAGTTCCACCGGCCCGTGCTGGTGGTGGACTGGGGCGAGGAAACCTGCACCGGATCCGCCCGGAGCATCCCTGCCTTCCATATCGCCCGCGCCCTGGCCGAATGCTCCGATGTGCTGCTCCGGCACGGCGGCCACTCGCAGGCCGCAGGCTTCGCCATGAGTTCCGCCAGCCTTGCCCCTTTGCGCGAGAAGATGAATCTCCTGGCCGAAGCCCATCTCTCCGATGAGGATCTGATCCCCACCCTCGATATCGAAGCCCGCCTTTCCCCGGAGGAATTGGGGCAGGAATTGCTGGACTGGCTCAACCGTTTCGAGCCGACCGGCTGCGGCAATCCGCGGCCCGTTTTCCAGATCACGGGCCGATTGGCCTATATCCGCTCCTGCGGCGAAAACAAGGCCACGCTCCAGTTCGGCCTGGAGAAACCCGCATCCCCCCCTATCAGCGGGGTCGCCTTCGGTCAAGGCCAGCGAGTCGCCGAATTCCAGCCCGGCGACCTGATCGAAGTGGCGGGCACGGTGGAACTGAACGAATACAACGGCTCCCGCAAGGTGCAGATCAGAGCCGCCGACCTGCGCCATGCCGCCGACTGATCGATTGGAGGCTCCTTCCATGCTGTTCGCGCCGTCAGGCAAAGATTTCGCCCCGCTGCCTCTCTTCGACCCGATGCAGGGAATTGTCATCCGGGAGCCGCGAGTCGGCGCGGAAGGCTACTGGGCCGGTGCCCCCTCGGTCTTTCCCGACCCGAAGGACGGCCTCATCTATCTGACCTACCGCCTCCGCGAACCGAGGCCCGCCCGAGGGCATCTGACCCGCATTGCCGTCAGCCGCGACGGGGTGGAATTCGAGGATATTTTCGAGGCGCGGCGGGAAGATTTCGATTCCCCTTCCATCGAGCGGTGCTCGCTGTATCGAGGCGACGACGGCCTCTGGAGATGGTATGTCGGGCTGGTAGATCCGCAGGACAATCGTTGGCGCGTGGATATCCTGGAAGCCGACCGACCGGACGGTTTCGATCCCTCCAAAACCGGCCCCCTCTTTCTGGCAAACGACCTGGGGCTGGAAGGCATCAAAGACCCCTCTATCTTTGTGGCCGGGGGGCTGGTCTGGATGCTCCTCAGCCACGGGGAGGCTGTCCCGGGCATTGCCTCCGAAAAGGAATCGGAAAAGCACGCTACGGCGGACATCTTCAATACCGGCCTGACCGTTTCTTCTACAAGCCGGGCGGTCAGCGCGGACGGCAGCCGCTTTCGATGGCTGGGGCCTGTCGGCCCGGAGCGTTCGGGATGGGACGCCTACTGCCTTCGCATGACCTGCCTTTTCCCGCTCTCCGGCGGCCTCTGGTGCGCCTTCTATGACGGCAGCGCCCGCGTGGAGGAGAACTACGAGGAACGCATGGGGGCCGCGGTCACCTGGGACGGCAGCGCCTTCCACAAGACCAGCCCCGACGGCCCTGTGATCACCGTTCCCTACGGGACCGGCTCCGTCCGCTATGCGGACGCGGCGTTCATCCGCAATCGCCTTCACATCTACTATGAAATGGCCCGGCCCGATGGAGGCCACGAGTTGCGGGTCGGCATCGTGACATAGGGCGAAGGCAGAATCCACGAGGCGGATTCCTTCCACGGAGACCACCAGCATTGATCCGAGCTATCATTTTCGATCTCGACGATACCCTGTGCGACTATATCGGCAGCGTTCAGGCGGCCCGCGAGCTGGTGCTGGACCAGATCATCGAGCGATACCCGCATCTGGACCGAGGCGCTGTAGAAAGGGCATCCGAAGACATATTCCGGGACATCTCGCAGGAAATTCTGGAGATGCCCTTGAGAGCAATATACCTGAAGGATGTGCGCGCCCTCAACCGGGAAGGCTTCCTCCGGCTGTTCCGCCGATACGCCCTGCCCGATCCGGACGCCTGCGCCTTTGCGGAACGCTATGAGACTTTGCGCCGCTCCCATTTTCAATGCTTTCCGGAGGCGAAATCGGCGCTGCGAACCCTTGCCGCCCGCTACCCGCTGGGGCTGATCACCAACGGCCCTGCGGACAACCAGGCTTGGGAAATCGAGTTCCTGAAGATCGCCCCTTATTTCAAGATCATCTTGATCGAAGGCCAGCTCGGTTTCGGCAAGCCCGAAGAGCGCATCTACCGGCTGGCCCTGTCCGCATTGGGGGCAGACCCCGGGGAAACCCTCTTTGTCGGCAACTCCCTTCTCCACGATATTCAAGGGCCGCAGATCATCGGCATGAAAACCGCCTGGGTCAACCGATGCCGCGAACCGCTTCATGACCAGGGGCCGGTTCCGGATCATGTGGTTTCCTCATTGGAGGAGATAGAAGGGGTGCTGGAGGAAGAGCAATCGCCCTCCGGCCCCCGACGAAACCAGACTGAGTAGCCGGTGCTTCAGGGAACGACGGATTCAATGCCGCACACAAACTATCTTTCGCCTCTCATAAAGTAGGCCATATCATGCGTCGCTATTATTTTTTATACCTATTTCTCATCACAACGACCTGCCTGACGGTTTGGGGGCAGCCGTTGGAGAACTCTGTAATTCCCAGGCGCTGGCTCGATATGTCCGGGGATTGGGCAAAGGAGAAAAGGCTGTCTCCGGAATACCAGTCTATCAGGGCGTTCAGCCCGAAAGACCCGCCGGTGGTTCCGGCGGGAAGGGGTTATTCCGCCAAGCTGGTGACTGCAAGCCGCGAGCGGGGAACGGGTAGGGCCAGACAGCCAGGGATGGTCGCTATCGCACTGACCGTGCGGATCGCTGGTCTGAAACCGAATGTCACGAGCCTTCGTCCGGACCGGGCGGCGGTTATCGACATAGAGGAACATCGGGCCGATATGCTCTATGCGGTCGGGGGAGGCGGTGCGGCCTTGTTCACCTGGGTCTTTCCGGCCAAGTATATCCGGACTCCTCGTCTGAAGCTTTTCCGCGGGCGCATCGTTTCCGGCTCGCAGAGAATCGAATTCCAGTTCGAGGGAATCACGCTTCCGGAGGCTATCATCTCCGCGAAAGGCTGAGGCGGGTGGCTCGCATCATCGATACCTTCCCCGTCTTTGACGGCATCCGGGAAAAGATTTCCACGTTGCCCCCGGATGAACAGCCGGACTTATGGCTGGAGGCATACCGGAGCGCATGGCCGGAGCTGGCCGACAAGCAGACCTCCTCTTATGCCGAGGAGGGTTTCGACTGGCGGGCCGCCGCCAAAGAGCATGTTTTCCCCTATCTGAAGGATCGAATGGCTGACATGGCGGAGGCGCGGAGGAACCTTCTGGGCAATGTGGGAAACATATATACAAGAGCGCAGGCGGCGCTGGGCTTTTCCTTCAACGCGGCCTTCGTGATTCATGTCGGGATCGGCTGCGGGGCGGGCTGGGCCGATACGTTCGACGGGAAGCCCGCCTGCCTGCTGGGGCTGGAGCATATCGCGGAATGCGGCTGGAGCGGGCCGGAGGCTTCGTCCGCCCTTGTCGCCCACCAATGGGGCCATCTCTTCCATTCCCACGCCCGGCGCGAGGCCGGGTTGGCGGGCGGGAGCGGCCCTTTTTGGTGCGGCCAGCATCAGGCATGGCTGGCCCGTGAATTCTTAAAAAGAGCGGAGCGCGATGAATCCGTGCGCCCGTTTTTCGGTTCGTGGCTGAATATCGAGGGCAAGCGGCAGTGCGGGTATTATAAGGATACTTTGATAGCGATGGCGGCAAGACGTCTGAAAGGAGCGTAAAATGCCTTCTCGATTTTCGGACTCCCATATCGCCGAATATTACACCTTCGGGTATACAGTCCTCCGGGGCATTCTGCCCCCTTCCCTGCTGAGCGACCTGAGGCGGGCTACCGACCGGGCGCGGCAGCTTGCGAGAGAACGGCACGGGCCGCAGACCCAGAGGCTCCAGCCTGTCGGCGCATACGATCTGGAAGAGCGGCCTTTCCGGGATTACGCGGAGCTGCCTGCGCTCAATGAGGCGATCCGCAACGTTCTGACACCGGCGCACTACCACGGCGACCCGGAAATCCTAGGGGTGCTGCTGGAACCTGCGGAAGCCCCCTGGTGCTGCGGCTGGCACCGGGATATCCGGGAGGATTCCAAAGGCATCGACGCGCAGGAGTTTCACGCCTTTTTCCACGACCTCAACTATTTCAATCAGGTCAACTGCGCGCTCTATGAGGACACATCGCTCTGGTTCGTGCCGGGCAGCCACCGCCGTCCTTTCGACCTGCCCGCCGAGACGGAAGCTGCCTGGATGGACGATGCGGCCGGGCAGGGCGACCGTTCTCACGCCGCCCTGGAATTGCGCTGGCTGGACTATTGCCGCCGGATGCCGGGAGCCGTCTGCCTGCACCTGAACGCAGGCGATTTCGCCTTCTATCGCTCTCTCGCCTGGCATCTGGGCAATTACGTTCCCTATTGCAAGCGAGCCACCCTCCACGACCTGATCCTGACCCCGGATTACGCTGTCTGGAACCGGAAGTGGCGGGAGCGGCTGGGCGGGTAAAAAGGAGACCTTATGAACCGGCTGGACGGAAAAACGGCGATAGTGACAGGCGGGGCCAACGGGATCGGGCAGGCGATCTGTCAGATCTTTGCGGAAGAAGGGGCCTGGGTTATGGTCGCCGATATCGATGAGGCGGCAGGGGAAGCCACTGCGGAAGGCATCCGGCAAAAGGGCGGGCAAGCCCTTTTCTGCCCTACCGATGTCTCTTCCCAGGAGGATACGGCCCGGGCGGCGCAGGCGGCGATCCGGGAGAGAGGCCGGATCGATGTTTTGTGCAACAACGCGGCCTATCTGGGAGACTTCCACAGCATCACCGAGGCCGGCGATGAGGAGTGGGAGAAAAGCCTGCAAATCACCCTGCTGGGCGCGAACCGCATCACCCGGGAAACCCTTCCCTTCATGATGCGCCAGCGGCAGGGATCGGTCATCAACATCTCCTCCATCCAGGCGCTGGTCGGCTGCGCGGATTCGGTGGCGTACGCCACTGTCAAAGCGGCCCTCCTCGGGTTCACTCGCTGCGCCGCTTTCGACTACGGCCCCTACAACATCCGCGTGAACGCCGTCTGCCCCGGCCCCATCCGCACCCGCATCTCCCCTCCCCCGGAACACCCGATGGTTCAATACGCCATGAGCCAGGTGATCCTGAAACGGTTCGGCCTGCCGCGGGAGGTGGCCTATGCCGTCCTTTTCCTGGCCTCCGAAGAATCGTCCTTCATCACCGGCATCGAACTCCCGGTCGACGGGGGATGGGCCAGCAGGTAGAGCGGGGACAGATAAAAAGCCAACTGCCCTTCTCCTGACTTCGGCGGGGGAGCGGCCTTGGAATGCTTTAATCAACCGAGCAGATAGCCGCATCCTCTTCAGTCTCATTTACCGGCTGCGGTTAGGGATCCGTCTCGTCAGGCAACCTCTTCTTCATGGCTTGGCGGACGTAGTGGAGGGTGGCGCGGACGCTCTGCTCCTGAAGTCCCAGACGCGAGGCGATCTGGCGGCAGGAGAGGCCGTCGATGTGTTTCCAGCGGACGATCTGCCGCTGGTGGGGAGTCATGCAGGAGAA
>JADLDR010000126.1 GCA_020846535.1 Armatimonadota bacterium
CAGACCTATGGTTCACCGCGGGTGTGGCGGCAGTTACGAGCGTCCGGCGAGCGCTGCGGGCAGCATCGGGTGGCCCGGTTCATGCAAACGCACCAGATTCAGGCGCAGCGTCCCCGGAAAACGACCCACACGACCGACGCGCGGCACGCCCTGCCCGCCGCCGAGAACATCCTGGCCCGTCCGTGTCAGATCGGGCAGAGCAACGCCGTCTGGTTAAATGACATTACGTATAGACCTACCGATGAAGGCGGGTTGTATTTGGCCGCCGTGATGGATCTGGCCTTGCGAAAGATCATCGGCTGGTCGATGGGGGCCTCTTTAGAGCGGGGGCTGGTCCCGGATGCCTGCCCGATGGCCCTTGCCGCCTGGCGTCCGGGAGCCGGGCGGCTGCATCACAGTGATCAGGGGGTGCCATATGCCAGCGGAGACTACCCCCAGAGGCTCTCGACCTACGGCATCACCCCCAGCATGAGCCGGAAAGGGACTGGCTGAGACAATATCCCGATGGAGAGCTTCTTTGCCACCTTGAAGGCGGAGTTGATCCATCAGCGTCACTTCGCCACCTGCGCCCAAGCCCGCAGGTCCATCTTTGATGACATCGAAGTGTTCTCTAACCGGCAGCGATTGCTTAGAGACTGTATAGAAACTCAGGATTTGGCGAGTCGGCGCACCATCAGAGAGATCATCGCCAGATCGATCCAGGCTTCACTGCTCTGGAGGGTGGCTTCATAATCCTTGCTCAAGCGTCGGTTCTGGACTAGCCAGGCCAAGGTGCGCTCGACAATCCAGCGCTTGGGTAAGACCGTGAAGCCTTTCCCGCCGTCGGTGCGTTTGACGACTTCCAAGTCACAGGCGAACTTGGCTTTGACCCAGGCGACCCGAGACCCGCCATAACGCCCATCGGCCCTGATCTTGGTCAGCCGCCGACAGAGCCGTTTGATGCCGGGCAGGGTCTTCCGAGCGCCCTCCGAGTCTTGGATGTCTCCGGGCAACACCCGGCGTTTCCAGAGCAGGCCCAAAGTGTCTACGCCGATATGCCGCTTGCGTCCCCGGATCTTTTTGCCCGCATCATAACCGCGGGGCTCCCTTTTGGGCGGGTCTTGACCGTCTGGGAGTCGAAGATCAAGGCCGAAGGCGTCGTGCGTTTGCCTGCCTGCTGGCGCACCTGCTTGCGCAAGGCGGCATGGACCCGTTCGAGCGTGCCATCGTCGCGCCAGCGTCGGAAGTGGAACCAGACGGCCCCCTAGGGCGGGAAGTCTTGGGGCAACAGACGCCACTGACAGCCCGTGCGGAGTTGGTAGAAGATGGCGTTGAAGATCTCCCGCCGGGTGTATGTGCGCGGGCGTCCCCCTTTCTGGGGGTCGGGCACGGGCAGCAAGGCGTCAATGCGCTGCCACTGAGCATCGGTGAGATGGGTGGAATAGGATGTAGGTGTCATACTCCCTTCTTCCACACCAACGCCACCGATTTCACATGGTTTCTATACAATCTCTTAGGCTACGTCAGTCCGGTCCAGTTTGAAGGCCAGGCCAGGGGACAAGCTGCCTAACCGTGTGTCCGAAAAACTGGGGGAAGTCCACTCCATTCGGGTGGGTGGCACCTTGGGTTATAGAGGGATTTCCCGTCTCCCATCACGCTATAGCGAATCGAGTCTTCGTAGATGAGACCTATCCCGTGATGACCGAAGGACGCCGCTGGTCTTGACAGGCCGGGGAAAGGCCTTCAAGCCGACTCACCCCCCCCTTCCCGAGGGATCCAAGGGTCCCATTTCAGAAACTACTTTGAAAATGAGCGAACCGTGAGCATCAACACAGGAGCGAGAAACAATGAACCTGAGCATGAAGCGATGCGGGCCGCCGGATTCCCTGCGCCGCTATGTCAAAAGGATATTGCCGCTGGCTGTCGCCGTTGCCGGGGCGTCCCTGCTGGGCGGGTGCGCCCATTCCTTTGTAGAAACCCGGATCGGCCCGGATGGAGGCTGGAAGCGAAAAGCGGAGTTTCGCGTGGCCGCAGCGGACCAGCAGAAAGGGCCGGAGAGTATCGGCATGAATCCTTCCCTGAAGCTGGAAGACTTCTTCGTCCTGCCTTCCGGTCCGGGCTGGAAGGTAAAAAAGGCGGCGGAATCAGGCCAGAAGGTCTATACGGTGGAGCGCACCCTCAGGCCGGGCGAGGAACTGGAAGGAGATGTCGTTCTCAAGGGAGAAGCCGCCAAAAGCCCGAACAGGCTTTCCAACCGGGTCTCTATTCATCGAGCCGGGCTAGATCTGTGGGAATACCGGGAGGTGCTTCGCTGGACCGGCGAGAAGCCGAAGGCGGAGGAGATGATTCCGGAGCCGGAGATGGCGCGGGTGATCAAGAAATCGCTGCCGCCCGCCCTGGCAAACGATGAGGACGCGCGGCGGATGGGCCGCCTCTTCACAGGCGAGATGATCAAGGTCTTGTTCGGCCCTCCGGAGCCGATGTTCGAGCAAATCCTTTTCAACCCGGCGTTCGCCAGCCTGCAGATGTCCCGGCAACTGGGCCGCGCCCTGCCCGCTGCCCTAGCCCGGGAGTTCGGAAACCGGCTGACTCCTGCGGAAAGAGCGGCGGTCGCCCGCCGGTTTATCCGGGAGGCTTCCGACATGATGAGCCAGACCCAGAAGAAGGTGAAATCCAGGGCGGATCCGATGTCCCAGGCGCAGCCCTCCTCGAACTCGATGCCCCTCACCCTCACCTTTTCGGTGCGACTGCCGGGCAAAGTGGTCGCCACCAACGGCCTGACCGACCCGCTGGAAAATACCGTTTCCTGGAGCCTCTACGATTTCGCGGTGGCCCTGGACGGCGAAGTCACCCTGCGGGCTGTCTGCAAAGTGGATGCGCCGCAGGGAGGCAAAAAAGCCGCGGAATAAGGCATCTTCGATTCGACCGAGCAGGAAACCCGCCTGGATAGCCACAGGCGGGCTTTCGATCTTTATACAGGTTTTTTTCTGGTTATAGGCGCAAAGCCGCATGTCCTTGCGAGGAGCGCGCGGGCGGCGATCTCCAGTGTAGCAAAGGCACAAGATAGCTCTGCTTGTGGGTGGGTCCCTGACGATTGCTTCGTCGCTTGCGCTTCTCGCAGGCTCCAGCGATACCGAATCTCTTATCCGAGAGAGAATCCTCTCCTTACGCCTGCCGGAAAACGGGAATCGGAACTTTCAGGCCCCGGAGGGCGTTTCTTCATACAATACCGATCTTGCCCCGACCTGATTCATATCGCGAAAGGACATCCTGCATGAAAACGCCTGAACAGAACCGCAACGACCTCTATACCCGGCGGCGCTTTCTCCGGCAGATGGCTTCCGGCCTTTGGATACTGACCGGAGGGGCGGCCTGTGCCGAAGCCCTCACCCTGACCCCGCGCCAGACCATGGGGCCGTTTTACCCGGACAGGCTGCCGCTCGACAGGGATAACGACCTGATTATCGTCGGCAAAAACGGCGTCCGGTCGGAAGGCAAAGAAACCTACCTCAGCGGTCGCATCCTGAATGCCCGGGGAAACCCGATCAAGAACGCGGTGGTGGAAATCTGGCAGGTGGACAACAACGGAGTCTATCTTCACAACGGGAGCTTCGGCCATGCGAGCCGAGACCGGAACTTCCAGGGGTTCGGGCGGTTCGAAACCGGCTCGAAAGGGGAATATCTTTTCCGAACGATCAAACCCGTGCCCTATCCCGGCAGGACGCCGCACATCCATATCGCCGTGAAAATCAAGGGGCAGGAGCCGTTCGCCACGCAGTGCTATGTGAAAGGCGAACCGGGAAACACCCGCGACCTCGTTCTTCAGAGCATCCGGGATCCCCGCCAGAGAGCGTCCGTCATCGTTCCCTTCGTTCCCCTGAAAGGCAAACCCTCCGGGGCGCTGTTGGCGCGATTCGATATCGTGCTGGGAATGACACCGGCGGCATGATAGACGCCAGGCAAGGTGGAGAACATCAGTAGCCTTCCCATTCATCGCGAAACGAGTGAATCTGCTTATCGATGGCGCTTTTGGAACGTTCCACTTTGCTGCTTTCGATGATATCCCAGATGCTTCCCCGCCCGATATCATCGGATATAACCCAAGTTGCTCCCTATCCGAATCGAGGTCTTTGAGGGGTAGGGGCGCGAGGAATCGCGCCCCATAGCGATCCAGATAAGGGGAAACATCCTCCGCTCCTGGGGGATGGGCGACCTCTCTCCCCTGGGATGGGTTACCTCTCTCCCCTAACCCCTCTCCCCGAAACGGGGAGAGGGGGACAGAGTGTGCGGTCATTGACGGCATCATCCACTCTCCCTGCCCGTTTCGGGAAGGGGGC
>JADLDR010000127.1 GCA_020846535.1 Armatimonadota bacterium
AGGATAGGAAGACCCCGACCGCATACAACGGGATCAGGGCGTGCGTCTGTCCCCGGAACAGAACGAGCAGCAAAGAAGCCAGAAACCACAGAACGATGATGCCGTTGGCGAAGACCAGCCGGTCGCCGATGTTGGCAAACTGCCGGGGCAGAAAGCGGTCTTTGGCGAGGAGCTGGGCCAGGCGGGGAAAATCGGCGAAGCTGGTGTTGGCGGCCAGGATCAGGATCATGGCGGTCGCCGCCTGGATCACATAATAGAAGCCGTCACGCCCGAAAACGCCCCGGGCGATCATGGAGACTACGGTTTCATGAGCCTCGAACTGGTGGGTGATGGGATTTAGCGTCACATCGGGGATGATGCGGTAAGCGTTCGCCAGGTAGGAAATTCCCAGGAAAAGCCCGCTCAGAATGACGGCCATCAGGGTCAACGTGGCCGCCGCATTCCGGGATTCCGGTTTTTTGAAAGCGGGAACGCCGTTACTGACCGCCTCCACGCCGGTCAGGGCCGCGCACCCGGAGGAAAACGCCCGCAGGATCAGCAGGAGCGTTACGGACGTTACCGCGGTCGGAGGGGTATGTTCGGGTGTGACCGGGACAGGGGCCATGCCTCCGACAAGAGCGATCTTGTAGAGGCCGTAACCGATCATAATGACAAAACTGCCCACGAAAAGATAGGTGGGAAAGGCAAACAGAAGCCCCGACTCTTTGGCCCCGCGCAGGTTCGCCAGCGCGACGAACAGGATGCAAAGCAGGCAGATATCTACGCGGTAGGCGGCCAACTGAGGCAGCGCCGACACAATGGCGGCCACCCCGGATGCGGTGCTGACGGCCACGGTCAGCACATAATCGATCAGAAGCGCGGCCCCGGCGACCAGCCCGAAAGAAACGCCCAGATTTTCCCGGGCGACGATATAGGAGCCGCCGCCGTTGGGATAGGCGTGGATCGTCTGCCGATAGGAGATCGCCACAATTGCCAGCAAGAGAGCGACGCCGATGCTGATATTCCAGGAGTAATGAAGAACGCCTGCGCCCGCAAGGAGCAGAACCAGGAGGACTTCTTCAGTGCCGTAGGCAACCGAGGAGAGGGCATCGGAAGAAAAGACAGGCAGCCCCAGCCAGACGGGAAGTTTGGTATGGTGCTGCCATGCGGTGGGAAGCGGGCTTCCCAGAAAAAGCCGCCGGAGCGAGTTATAAGTCCACGCGATCAAGGTGTGTCACCGATCCGATAATAGCGCCTGCCCCTGACTTAGCGCTCCCCCCTGAGCGTCAGGCTCTATACATAAAGACTCGCAGGCCGTCAAAAGGTTCCCTTCTGCCAGAATAGCGCGCTTCATGAGCGTGCCGACTCCTTTTATTATACGACTTTCTCGGCGAATTCGTTGGATTCTTTTCGTATTTTTTATGGCCGCGCCGGCGTATAGCCCGCGCCCGACTGAGCGGCGTATTCCTGGCCGCAGACCGGACAGGGGCCGTAAGGAGTCACGCCCTCCCCGTTCGTCCAGACGCCGCAATCGAGTAAATTGCCCTTGCGGGCCTCGTCGACAGGGCAGTGGGCGTACATCTGGTGGAATCCCTGGAAACTCTGACAGCCGTCCGTGGTGCGTCCGCAGTTAGCGCACTGGAATTTGGGGGAGAGCATGGTCAGCACCTTGCGCTTGTACCCCAGAAAGCGCATCTCGCCCAGGCACTTGTAGCACATACTACCATCGAGCCGGGCGAAATTGATGCGCCGGAACCGCACCCCGCCTTGCAGGGTGCGCGCCCCCTCATGCTCCTGCTCGAAATTGAGGGGTTGGAAGCTGAGCTTGGGAATCGCCAGCCCGGCTCTTTCCGTCAGGGAATAGGTGGCTCCCAAGCCGTTCAGGAGATTTCTGCCCAGGAAAGAGCTTTCGATGGGGCGGGCGTCCTGGAGCAGCACCCCGGAAACCATCAGAAAGCCCGCGCTCAGGATCAGCCCCAGCCCTAGTCCGACCGTTCCGCCGCCGATTTTCGAGACAGCGGGCGAAAGATTCGACTTTTCCGGGAGGAACCGGGCCAGGAATCCCACGCCGAAGATGATCCCCAGCGTCAGCGCGAGAAAGCCCAGCGCATCGCCTGCCGCCTGGGGCAGTCCCAGCAGGGAGCGAAAGACGTATCCTGCCGCCGGATATGCCAGCGATCCGGCCACCAGGGACAGCGCCAGAGCCGCGATATCGAGCAGCCCGAGCCAGAGGCCCCGGTTGACCCCGATGGAGATAATGGCAATCGTCAGCACAACGACAAGCAGATCGACGCTGTTCATGCTTATAGAGTTCTCCGGGCCGGGCGGGTTTCCTTCTCTCGCCCGGCTCAGCCGCGCCGGGGAACGCGCCAGTTAGGATACCAGACGGAATTTTCGGGAATAGGTTGCTGTCCCTCCCACATATCCTGCATGGTGTGGAAATCCTTGAGGGCGGGCTGCACCAGGGCGTCCCAGAGGCTTTCTACGGTTTCATAGGTGAGGAAGCGGTGGTCGGGCCGTTCGCGGGCGTAAGCATCCAGCAGTTCGGCGGCTTTTTCTCCCAGGTAGCGCACCTCGTCGGCGACCATGCGCTCTCCTGTCTGGCGGTCGGCTTCGCGGGCGTTTTTCCCCATCGCGAAATGAGCGCCCTTTTCTTGCGCGGGCGGGATGCGGGAGAGGTCGACGCATTCGGGGCTGACGGCCCAGAGAAGGGAGGTCTCCACCTTGCCCGCATGGTCGCCGCCGCTGCGCCCATCGTTATCGAAGCCGGGCGTGTTGGCCTCGAAATCGGGGAGGCTGTAGAGGCGCGCGCCGACATGCGGCTGGAGGAGTCCGGTGAGGGTCTTCAAATCCTGCCAGTTGGGGCCATAGTGCCCGGTCAGGAAGATGGCCGCATGGAAGCCCAGCGAATCGGCCATGCGGATATGGTAGCAGATATTTTTGAAATGCTGCCAGGGCGGCAGGCAGGTCAGCCACGAGCGCCGGACTTCCCCGACCGCATGGCGCGACCAGATCGAATAGCCGCCCAGGTCGTGGATATGCCAGTAATCGCACGGGGCCACGATGCCCCCGTGCGCCCTCGCGGCCTCGCACGCGATGGCATGGGCCTTCAGCGCATCCAGCCCGACCGCGCTCTGAGGGCCGTGCGGCTCGCACAGCCCGTAGGGGAAATAAACGAGAGGGCATTCCGCAAAAGCGGCCTCCAGTTGGTCGGGAAACATCCTCTCCCAGCGCACTTCTCGCATGGCTTCTCCTCCGGTTCGGTTTTTGAAAACGTAGTGCGGAGGACATTCCACGCCCCCATCGCTTTTCCTGCAAAAAAAGAGGGCCGGGAGCCTCTGGTCGGCTCCGGCCCTTAAACGATAGGAGATCACAATCCCAAACAAAAAGGAGGAATCAGTTGAAACACTGACTAGCAATACTATTGTCGGAAGAATGGCGAAAAACTTTAGAGGGCCGTCGATAATTTTTCGGGGAAATATGCTAAAATAACTCAAGTTGCCCCCGACCCCATTCAAGTCGCATGCGGGGTGTAGGGGCGCGATGCATTGCGCCCCATAGCGATCCAGATCAGGGGAAACCTCCTCCGCTCCTGGGGGAGGGGTGACCGCTCTCCCCTGGCCCCTCGCCCCGAAACCCAAGAGAGGCGCCGGAGCGCCTCCGGGGAGAGGGGGAGAGAGGGTGCGGTACTTGACCCCCCCATCCCCTCCCCCTGCCCGTTTCGGGAAGGGGGAGGGGGGGTTAGGTAACCGTCTCTCCAAGGCCCGCCCCTCGCCCCGGCGGAACAGTCACCCTGATCTGGATCGCGCCCCTACCGCGGAAATGAGTCTAAGTGCCAGCCTTGTCGGGAGCAGGGCGATCTTGCTTTCCCGACCGGCATATGGAAGAGGTATTTCATGCGTTTCAGGTTTCCTGTCTCCCTTTTCTTGTTCTGGCTCGCTGCGGCGGCCCATACCGGGCCGCAGGCAATGTCTGAGGCCCAGTATTTCGATCAGGTTCAAGGGGCCTGGCTGGGCAAATGTATCGGTGGGGCGCTGGGGATGCCGGTCGAGGGCTGGCGTTATTGGGATATCGAGAAGAAATATCCGGCCATCACCGGCTATATCGGCTATTTCCAGGAGGATTTCGTCGGCTGGTCGGGCATTCACAATGTCGTCTCCATCCCGAAAGACGGCGAATGGCACAGCCTTCGGGCCGCGGTCAAGGTCCCGACTTACGACACCGGTAAAAGCTATGCTTCCCCGATCATCGGGCTGAGCTACGAATACAGCACGGCCCCGGCCTCCTGGGAGATGCGGAACCTGCGCCTCTTGCGGCCCAGGCTGGAGGCGGCTTCGGACAATACAAGCTGGCTCACCAGCAACGCTTCCTACTGGACAGGGGAAGGGGCCGTCCGCTTCGATTTCACAGGGGAACGTTCCTGGCTGAAGCTGAGGGCTATCGAGGCGCGCAAGCTGGCGCTGAGGCCGGGAGATACCTTCTTTGTCGCTTTCGAGGCCCGATGGCTCTCCGGCGATAACCGGATCGGCTTCGCCTTCGATTATAAAACCCGAAAGATCGCCAAAGGCTTCGGCCCCGATGACGATACTTCCTACCAGATCGTCGGGCTGGACGCCCTGGAAACATTCGGCCCGGACCTTTCCTCCCGGCAGATCGGTCAGAAGTGGGTGGAGCGGCTGCCTGCCATCGATCAGAGCCTGGCGGAAGGGCTGGCCTTGTCCCGGATGCGGGAAGGCATCCTGCCCCCCCGGTCGGGAGAGCATTCCATCGGGGAGGCTATCGGGGGGCAGATGAAAGGGGAAATCTGGGGCCTGGTCTCTCCCGGAAGGCCCGACCTGGCCGCCGAATACGCCCGCCGGGACGGCGTGGTGGCTCACACGAAGAACGGTGTCTACGGGGAGCAGTTCATCGCCGCCATGATGAGCCAGGCGTTTTTGGAAAAAGACATCCGCAAGATAATCGAAACCGGCCTGAAAAATATCCCCCGGAACAGCCGGTATGCCGCTGTCATCCAGGAAGTCATCGCCCTCTACGACCGGAAGGCCGACTGGAAAGAGGCCCGGCGCATCGTTGTGGAGAAATACCCCGGCATCTGCAACCCGGTTTACTCCGAAGCGGGAATCGTCGCCCTGTCGCTTCTTTATGGAAAAGGGGATTTCGAGAAAAGCATTCTGATCGCAGCCTCCTGCGGCAACGATACGGATTGCAACACGGCCAGCGTGGGCGCTCTGCTGGGCTGCATCCGCGGGGCAAAGGCCATTCCCTCCCGATGGAAAGACCCTCTGGAAGACCGATTCCGTTCCTTCGCCAAGGGCCTTGAGGAATGGCGCATCTCGAAGCTATCCCGCCGCATCTGCGCGGCGGGCCGGAAAGTGATGCGGCATCACGGAGCGGGGGTAAAGTTCAGCAGCGATATTTAAGGGGAGTTTCGGAATATCTCCGGGTAGAGCTTCTGGGCGCATTCGGGGCCAATGCCGTGTGAAAATTCGGCCTCGGAGTGGTCGCGGATATAGCTTTCAATCGGTCGCCAGCGATCCGCTTCGTCCTTGATCCTTTTGCAGGAGGCGCAGATCGGGAGCAGGCCCCGCAGTATCTTGACCTGGCTGATCGCCTCCTGAAGCTGAAGAACGAGTTCCTCCCGCTCGGTTTCGGCCTGCTTCCGCTCCGTAACATCGGTGCAGAGGCCGGTCAGACGCCAGCAACCCGGCTCCTGAGGCTCGATCCGCACGTCCTCGTATATCCATCGCAGGACGCCGTCGGCGCGGAGGCACAGGAATTCTTGGCTGTAGCCGCTCTTTCCGTCCAACAGGGCTTCCCTGCTGACCTGATCCATCTTCTGGCGCTCTTCCGGCAGCCGGTTCTGGTAGAAGGCTTGCAGATAGGATTGGCCCGGCAGCATTTGCAGAGGCAGAAACTGTTGGGCCGCCGCCTCATTGGGGACGCTGATCTGCCAGTCCATCGCATCCCCGCCCAGATGGCGCACCCGGGCCTGCCACACCATGCCTCGCATTCCGGCTAGAATGAGGTGAAGCTGCTCATTGGCCCGAAGCCGGCTGGAAATGTCCCGCACCTGCCACATGATATATCCCCGGCCGGCCTGAGCGATCCGGGAAATGCGGGCCTCACCGGTAAAAAGAGCGCCGTTTTTGCGCTTCCCCTGAATCGGCGCAAAGGCGGAGCCTTCCGCAACCTCGGTCGCAAACGTCCGAACCATCCCCTCGGGAATCAGGTCGGCAACGGCCATGCTCAGCATTTCCTCTCGGCAGTAGCCGTACAACCGGCAGGCCGCCGGATTGCACTCGATCACCCGGCTATCCGGAGTTTACACAAAGAGCGCATCCTCTGCCGCCTCGAAAACAGCGCGGCAAAGCGTTTCCTTCAACGTCACTTCCGGCGCGGCATCGTGATAGTCTTCTGTCGGGCCCATATTCCCTCTGGGTGCAAGCGGCATAGAAACAACGACTCTCGTTTATCGATTTGGGGATAGCGGTGGCGCGGTCGGCTGGCCTCGGACGCCCGAAGCGATCTATGGGGCGTGGCGCAAACCACGGGACTATCTGACGTTAGCCCGCAGCATACGCGGTCTCGGGCGGCCTGCCGGATGTTCCCAGATCTGTTTTTTACTTCTACGTGAAATCACAAAGTCCTTCTGCCTGCTTTGTTTTGTGAGGCCGCCATCTACAAGCTTCCCGTGAAAGGATAAAATCGCCTCGCCCCGAATTCAAAAGCCATATATCATTCAAAAGGGGCGAACCCTCATGGAAAGCGATCCTTTTTACAGGGCCTTTCGAAACCCGCCCGCCGAGCTCGGCATGATGCCTTTCTGGTTCTGGAACGACGACCTGGAGGAAGGGGAGATGATCCGCCAGGTCCGGGAGTTTCACGCCAAAGGCTTCGGGGGATTCATCCCTCACGCCAGGATCGGGCTGTCCCGGCGGGTCGGGTATCTGACGGAGGCGTATTTCCGGCTCCTGCGGCTGGCGGTCGAGGAGGCGGCCCGGCTCGGAATGAAGGTTGTGCTCTACGATGAAGGCTCCTACCCCTCCGGTTCGGCGCAGGGGCGCGTGGCGGCGGAGAATCCGGCCTGGACCGCCCGCTGCCTGATCGCCCTCCACAGGCAGATCGACGGCCCAGCCCGCGGCTACTGACGGCCCAATCCGGGACGAGCCTTGCAGGGCAGGCCGGTATGCGCGGTGATGGGCCGGGAAACGGCCCCCGATGCGCTCGCTCCGGAGACGCTCAGGCTTCTCGAACCGATGGAACACGGGCTGGCGCGCTACGATGTGCCTGAAGGCCGGTGGCGGCTGACGGCCTGCTGGGACGTTTTCAGCGAGGGAACCATCCGGGGCGTCTTCGATGAGGAGGGGGACGGCCACGCCCAGGCCCCGCCTGCCGGGGACATCTTGAACCCGGAGGCGGTGGCCGCCTTCCTGCGCCACACCCACGACCGCTATTACGAGTATCTCGGGGAGCATTTCGGCGCAACCATTATCGGCATGTTCACCGATGAGCCGAACCCTCTGGACGGCAGCCGCCGGCCCTGGCCGGGCAGGGCGCATGAAGGACGCTGCGAAACCCGGCTCCGCCTGGAACGGCGCGAGGGCCTCGTGCTGGCAGTCGAGGCGGGAGGAATTCCCGACCCGCAGATCGAA
>JADLDR010000128.1 GCA_020846535.1 Armatimonadota bacterium
GCGCGCAGTATCTCTCTCACGTGCAGTCCGACCGGCTGGCCGCCCGGCTCCGCAGGCTGGGCTATAATGCCGTCCGCTTCCACCACTATGAGTCGGAACTGGTGGACCGCTCTCAGGAAACCAGCACACGCCTGAATCCGCAGGCCCTGGACCAACTGGATTACCTCTTTGCGGCTCTCAAAAAGAACGGCATCTATGTGACCACCGATCTCTTCGTCTCCCGTCCGATCTTTGCCCGCGAGGTCTGGGAGGACGCGGAGGGCGATATAGGGATGGATGAATTCAAGATGGCCGTCCCTGTTAACGAACGGGCTTTCGCCAATTACAAGACGTTTTCGGTTGCCCTGCTGTCCCACAAAAACCCCTATACCGGATTGCGCTGGGGCGAAGACCCCACCCTCGCCTGGCTCCATTTGATCAACGAGGGCAACCCCGGCAATTTCATCGGCAGCCTCAGCGCCCCGCTCAAGGAAGACTACGCCCGCGCCTGGAATCGCTGGCTGGCCCTGAAATTTCCCACCCGCCCGGCCCTGACCCGGTTCCTCGGCAGCCTCCGCGACGGGGAAGACCCCGCACAAGGCACGGTTCCGATGCCGACCGGAGACGCTTTCCCCTACTGGCTCCCTTTCAATATATTCCTGGCCGATAACCAGCAAGCCTTTTTCGAGCGCACTCACGCCTTCCTCCGCAGAGAACTCAACTGCCGGGCGCTCCTTTCCAACATGAACGCCTGGACGAATCCGGTTCAGATTCAGGCCGTGCGCCGCGCCTTCGACTACGTGGACGATCACTTCTATGTGGACCACCCGGAGTTTATCGAGCGCCCCTGGCAACTACCCTCCCGCTGCTCCAATAACAGCCCAGTCGCCGAAGGCGCTCCCGGCGGGCGTCCCTCCGCGTTCCTGCGCCTGATGGACAAACCCTTCACCGAAAGCGAGTTCAATTACTCCGGTCCGAGCCGCTTCCGCAGCGTCGGAGGCATTCTGACAGGCGCTCTGGGGGCCTTGCAGGACTGGTCGGTGATCTGGCGCTTCGCCTACAGCCACAACCGGGAGAATCTCTTTGCACCCGCGCCCGCCGGCTATTTCGATATGGCATCCGACCCCCTGAATCAGGCCGCCGACCGTGCCAGCATCTGCCTCTTCCGCAGAGGCGACCTGAAAGCCGCCCCTCATGCCGTCGCCATCGCCATGTCCCCCAAGGACGCTCTGGGATCCCCGAAAAGCGCCCGGGGAGCCGTTCCCTCCTGGCACGGCCTGGCCCTCGTCACGCGCGTCGGCTCCGTGATCACCGATCAGCCAGGGAACGCGGGCGGGGCCGATCTTATGCTGCCCCTCGGCTGGGCCATCCCGCAGGAAGGATGGAAAGGGGCCGTGCCGGGCCTGGACCCTTACGCCCCGGACACCGGCGACCGCGTGCTGGCCGAGATGCGCCGCCGCGGATGGGTCTCCCGCGCCAACCCTACCGATATGAAAGCCTCCCGCTTCCAGAGTGAGACAGGCGAATTGACCGTGGACGGCCCCGCCGATATCCTGACCCTGAACACCGCCCGCACCTGCGGCGGATACGCTCCTGCGGGCCGATCCGTTCGTACCCGGCCTGCCACGATCAAAATCGAGGAAACCGACGCGACGGTCTGGGTCTCCAGCCTGGACGAGGCTCCCATCGCTTCCAGCCGCAGGCTCCTCATCACCCACCTGACAGACCTGCAAAACTCCAACGCCCGCTTTGCCGACAAAGCCCGCAAAATCCTGCTGGACTGGGGCGAACTGCCCCACCTGGTCAAAAGCGGCAAAGCCACCGTCACGCTCCGCCTTGAGCATCCCGAAAAAGCTGCCGTCTGGGGCCTGGAAACCGACGGCACACGGGCCGAACAGATCCCCGCCCGCGTGCAAAAGGGCGCACTTGTCATTCCTCTGGACATCGACCGGGGCGGAAAAGCGCGAATGCTGTATGAAGTGGCGGTGCGGTGAAGGCTTTGGCCCGACAGAATGAGGAAGCGGGTCTGTTTTTATATATAGGACTTTCGCTTGGCTCTACAAGCAGGGGTGTATCGATCAGCCTGCGAGGAGCGCAAGCGACCAAGCCATCTCCAGACTCAGGTCCAAAACGAGATTGCTCCGTCGCTGCGTTCCTCGCAAAGACATCGGCTGCGCTTTACTGCTGACGCCGAGTGAAATTCCTGATGATATTTGATGAGCAAGCTACCCTATCCGGATCTCCACTTCTTCCTCCATCTCCGCTCTCATGCCGCCCGGAGCATCCTCTCCACTTCCACCTCCAGCCGCCTGCCCTGCGGATCATAGCGAAAAGAGAGCTTTCCGAATTAGGTCGGCATATTCCGAACGGAAAACGGATGGTTCAGCCAGCTTTTCGGCACGCCGGAGCCGATGACCAGAGAATCGCCTTCCTCGCGGGCCAGGCAGTCCCGCAGAACAAGGAAGAGTTCGGCCAGCACCCAGCCGTTGGAGGCCACGAAGCGCATCCGGTCCCAGCCTCGGGTTTGCTGCCAGAGGAGGAGCGCGCTGTTCTCATCCCTCTCCTTCGGAGTAGGTGTAGAGGCCGGGGGCGGACTGGCGCGTCAGGAAGTGTTCGAGCGTCCGCCAGACGTACTCCCGCTGGCCGAGGAGCAGATGGTTGTGGGCCTGCCCCACCTCGAAATACGTCCCAAAGGGTTCGGGTTTGTAGTCTCCGCCGGGGCGGCGGTTTTTTCCACCAGTCGTCGAAGCGACGACGCAGTTCGGGATAGGAAGGGTCGGCCCACTGGCGGGGCCAGATGGCGGCCACCGTATCGCGCTCGTTCCGACCGAAACCGGTCTGGGAATCGGGGATATGGCGGAGCATCGCTTCCTACAAAGCGATAGCTTCCGCCTCGTAGAGGGAGCCATCCTCCCCCAGCGCCCGGGCGCAGAGGGCCGTCCGCGTCAGCCCGATATAGGCGAAGGCATTGACCCAGTAGACAGGGAAGAGGTGGTCCATCCTTCTCATGGCGAGGCCGTTCCGGGCGGGCCGGCAGAGCAGGTCGGAGTCGGGCCGCAGGGCATGCTCGTGGACCACGAATTCGTAGGGCTGGCGGAGGGGCCTGTCCGTACGGCGCATTTCCATCAGAAGGGCGACCTTGCGCTTCAGGAACGGGAAGACGACCTTCAGGTATTCCAGTGAGCCGGTCAGAAGGTAGTGTTCGGAGAGCATCCAGGCCAGTTCGCCCGGCGCGTCGGCTTCCCCGCCGAAACCGGTCATGGCATTCACCCGGACCGCATCGCGGCAGGCCCGCCCGGCAAAATCGTGATACCCGCCCCTGTCCAGAGCGACCACGATATAGGAGCCGTCCCGCGCCCACCACAGCGGATAGGTAACCGGCGAAATACGCGGCGCGTCCCCTACGGAATATATCGTCAGGTGCGCCAGTTGGCAGAAAAAAGCGTTCTGGAAGCGCCGGTCGGGCACATCCAGACGAAGAGGGACCTGATCCGCCCGCCGATTACCGATTGAGGAAGTCCGATTCTCTGACATCCAGGTTCACCGGCTGATCGGACGCTTCCAGCCAGTCCAGCATCGGGTGGCCGGCGTGGAGGTGAAAGGCGAAATCGAGCCGTTTCCTCTCGCCGGGAGCCAGCGAAATATCGTATCGGAGTGCGCCGGAAGCCCAGGTGGGCGGGTCATCCACCGGCTGGACCGCAGGCACATCGTTCCAGCGTAAGGTATTCCGATATGTCCTGCCCTATCTCCGCATAGCTCAACGCCCTGAAGCGAGAAGGCGGCGCATCGGGATAAATCAGGGGAGTGTCGTCGATAAAGACCTTGTTATCCCTGAAAGCCATCCTGCGGATCGGGCCGCCCGCTGCCCTGAAAGAGCGGATCACCAGATAAAAGGAGATACATATTTCATTCTCGCCTGTATTGGTCAGCGCCGCCCGCAGGTAATTTTTCATGTCCCACAGCGACACGTCGCCGTCTGCGAACAGGCCGGAACACACCGAAACCGGCCCTGCCTGCCATCAGGATTCCATAACCGGCAGATGGCCCTTCCTGAAACGCCACTCCAGGTCTTCCAGGAGCATTTCTTCGGGCGCGTAAAACCGGCCTTCCGCGAAGACCCAGGTAGCAACACCGTAGGTTCCAGGGCCAGGGGAAAAGGAATTGCCCGGCTCCACTACTGTCTTGAACGATTCATGGGAGCCGGGCACGGTCACAAAGGCATGGATATCGCTCCGGTTCCAGATCCAGTCCGGGTGGCGCAGGCGCATCGCCTTCAGAAGATCGTGTTAGAACATGGCGTATCACCTATAATGATACTGGAGAATATTCATCGTGCGGGTATCCCTCTACACCCCGAATACCCGCCGGGCGTTGTTCGCCAGGATATCCCGCTTGGCTTCGTCGGAGATATCGGCTTTGGTGACGCGGCCCAGTTGATAAGCTGGATCCATGAGCGGCATATCGGAGCCGTGAATAATCTGCCTGGAACCGACCTCAGCCACCATCCGTTCCAGAGACCGGAAGTAGCAGGCGGAAGAGGCCAGGTCCAGATAGATATTAGGATGGCGTTTTGCCAGCTCGATGGAATCGTCCGGGGAAACGCCGTTCCAGCCGCCGATGTGGGCCGAGAGGAACTTCGCCATCGGATAGCGGCGGGCCAGGTCGTCCAGAACGCGCATCGGCCCGTAGCCGTGGATCAGGATGCCCAGGCCGCGCTCGTCGGCGAACTCGATGGCCGGGCGGTAGTTGGGGCCGTCGACATGGTATTGGTGCAGCCCGCAGTGGAACTTGATGCCGGTGAAGCCCATCTGATCGAAGCAACGCTCCAGTTCCGGGATCATCTCATCGGGATAATGCGGGTTGACCACCGCGTAGCCGTAGATTTTGCCCGGGAAGCGGGCGACGGCCTCGGCCACCCGGTCGTTCCCTTTGCGGAAATCGGGGCCGATGGCGACCATATCGCTCAGAAGGATGCCCGAAACCCCGATGCCGTCCAGAGTATGGGCGATATTATCCGGAGTGCCCCTGCCGAAAATGACGGTCGAGTGCCACTCCCCCAGATGACCGTGGGCGTCGAAGGCTTTCCCCACCGGCATAGCGGCCTTCCGGTATCCGTCGGGGGACTGTGCTTCAGCCAAAGGCAGCCCCAGAAGGCTCCTCATGTTGTTTCCCGCCACTTTGATTCTCGACTCTCCCGGGATGCAGGCACATTCGAGCATCTGCATCGGCGGGCCGGGCGACCAGGCGGGCATTCCGGTTCCGAAAATCAGACGCTCCGGCCCGCAGCGCCGGACGATTTCTTCGAGGCCGTTGTTGGGCTGGAAATAGCATGTCTCCAGGCGCAGGCCAGGCATTCCCTCCATCAAGGGAAATATCCAGCGGAGCATGCCGTGGCTGGCATGGGCCAGGATGATCGTCAGTTCCGGAAACGCCTCCCCGATTTTGAGCAGTTCCGACGCATCGATCCGGTCGTCCGACCAGTGGATGGATTCATGATCCAGAATCACCGGGATCTGGTGGGCTTCTAAAATCTCGAAGAGCGATCCCAGGTTCCAGGCAGTCACGGGGTATTTGTGACTATTCGGAAAAAAACGAAGCGCCCTCACCCCGTCCCGGCGCATGTCGGCTACGAAACGGGCGGAGGGCGCAACCTCCTCGGCCCCGGGCGGCAGCCACACCCAGCATGGGTGCAGCCGGGGATACCCTTTCACCTGCCGGATGATCTCGGCGTTGCCGACGGACGGATGGTTTTCCTTGGACAGAGAGGAATAGACCAGGGCCTCCTGTATTCCCAGCCTGTCCATCTCCTTCAAAAGCGCGTCGGACGTCTCGAACATGCCCGGAACGGGCACCCCCATGCGGCCCAGCATCACATTGGCATCGAAATAAGGAAGCATCAATGACCTCCAGGCATTATATTGCCACCGATCAGCGACTCAGAAACTTACGGAGCAGATCGCGCTCCACCTCATAATCCAATTTATCCAGAGCCTCGGAAGGAGGCAGCCAGAGAAGCCGATCAACCTCCCGGTTGGGCGAAAAAGACCGATCCTCCGTTACCGACATCTCCCAGAAAAGCACCACTTTCGGCGCTCCCTCCACCGTATAGGCGGCGCTACCCGCGAAGCTCTCCAGCCGGACGCCCAGCCCGGTTTCCTCCCACACTTCCCGCAGGGCCGCCTCCTGCCATCGCTCGCCAGGATGCAGTTTGCCTTTCGGCAGTGTCCAGTCGTTATGCTTGATGCGGTGGACCAGGGCGATCTCCCGGCCCTGCGGCGACTGCCGCAAGACCAGCCCTCCCGCCGCCTCGATCACATCGGCATCGCCATATTCGCTTATAGCCAAGAGCTTCTCCTTAGAGACTGTATAGAAACCATGTAAGATCGGTGGATAGGATGTGGAAGAAGGGAGTATGACACCTACATCTACACCCTACTCCACCAACCTCACCGATGCTCAGTGGCAGCGCATTGATGCCTGGTTGCCCGTGCCCGACCCCCAGAAAGGGGGACGCCCGCGCAAGTATAGCCGGCGGGAGATCTTCAATGCCATCTTCTACCCACTCCGTACGGGCTGTCAATGGCGTCGGTTGCCCCAAGACTTCCCACCCTAGGGGGCGGTCTGGTTCCACTTTCGACGCTGGCGTGACGATGGCACGCTCGAACGGGTCCAGGCCGCCTTACGCAAGCAGGTGCGCCAGCAGGCAGGCAAGCGCACGACGCCTTCGGCCCTGCTCTTTGACTCCCAGACGGTCAAGACCGGTCAAAAAGGGGGGCCCGGGGCTACGATGCGGGCAAGAAGCTCCTGGGACGCAAGCGGCATATCGGCGTAGATACGCTGGGCCTGCTCTGGAAACGCCGAGGGCTGCCCGGGGACATTCAAGACCCGGAGGGCGCTCGGAAGACGTTGCCGGGCATCAAACGGCTCTGTCGGCGACTGACCAAGATCGGGGCCGATGGGCGTTATGGCGGGTCTCGGGTCGCCTGGGTCAAAGCCAAGTTCGCCTGTGATCTGGAAGTGGTCAAGCGCACCGACGGCGGGAAAGGCTTCACGGTCTTACCCCAACGCTGGATCGTGGAGCGCACCTTGGCCTGGTTGGTCCAGAACCGGCGCTTGAGCAAGGACTATGAGTTCACCC
>JADLDR010000129.1 GCA_020846535.1 Armatimonadota bacterium
CCCCATATGCATCAAGATAAGGTAAAAGATCCTCGGGTCCTGGGGGAGGGGTGACCGCTCTCCCCTGGGATGGGTTACCTCTCTCCCCTAACCCCTCTCCCCGAAGCGGGGAGAGGGGGACAGAGTGTGCGGTGCTTGATGGATCATCTCTCCCCCTGCCCGTTTCGGGAAGGGAGCCGGGGGGTTAGGGAACGGTCTCTCAAAGCCCCCAACCCCGCCCCCGCGGGACAGACAGCCTTATCTTGATACCGATGGGGCGCGATGCATCGCGTCCCTACCCCTTTCAACTCGGGTAGGTAGCAACTTGGGTTAAAGTTAGCCCAGCAGAGGAGGAAAACACGCTCGAATGCCTTCGGATGCCGAGAAGAATCTTCAGGCAGCATGGCAGGCCGATCTCTTTTTCCTCCGGCAGGATTTTCTCCACCGACCGCGTATCCTGTCCTGAAAATGCATATTTCAGGAGGGATCGATGATGAACGGCTCCATTTTGTGGCTGACGGCTCTGGGAGTTACAGCGGTGGCGGCTTCGGAAGCCGCGCCTTTTCCTGTGGCGGCTTCGGGCCAGGCGAAGTGCGTGATTGTCCGCGCCGCCGATGCACCCCCGGCGGAGAAGCGGGCCGCCGACGAGCTGGCGGACTACCTCGGGCGCATTACCGGGGCTTCTTTCGAAGTGGCGACCGCCGATCCGGGAAAGAAGCCTGCCATTGTGGTCGGTAAGGCTGGGATGACCCGCGCGGCGGTTCCCGAGAAGCTGGAGGTAGAGGAATTCATCATCCGCACCCGGGGGCCGCGCCTCTTCCTGGCGGGCGGCAGCCCCCGCGGGACGCTTTATGCGGCCTACCACTTCCTGGACAATATCTTAGGGGTGCGCTGGTGGACGCCCACTTTTACGCACGTCCCCCGGAAGGCGAACCTGAGCGTCGGCCCGCTGGAGGTGAGGGAGCGGCCTGTCTTCGAATACCGGGACCCCTATCTGGCGACCGCATGGAACGCGGAGTGGGCGGCCCACAACCGCTGCAACGGCCCGGTGGGCGATCAGACCGGCCCGAAAGGGGCCGCAGGAGAGGAATACGGCGGCAGTTTCCTCCACTACGCCGGGCCGATGTGCCACACCTTCGATACCTTCGTTCCCGCAAGCCTGCTGGAGAAGCACCCGGACTGGTTCAGCGAGGTAAACGGCAAGCGCGTGGCCGGGCAGTACGGGGGCCAGCTCTGCCTTTCCAACCCCGAAGTGCTGGACTATATGGTGCAGGCGGTGGATGCGCTCCTTCAAAAGAACCCCGGGGCCGCCAACGTCTCCCTCACCCAGAACGATAATGTCAACTACTGCCGGTGCGAGAAGTGCCGGAAGGTGGATGAGGAGGAAGGCTCTCCCTCTGGCCTGATGGTCCGGTTTGTCAATGCCGTGGTGGAGCGGCTGGAGAAAAAATATCCCAAGGTGATGTTCGATACCTTCGCCTATCAATATACCCGCAAAGCGCCCAGGCTGGCCCGGCCTAAATCCAATGTCATCATCCGGCTGTGCAGTATCGAATGCGATTTCGGCAGGCCCCTGACGGCTCCCACCAACAAAGCCTTTGCGGAGGACGCCGCAGCCTGGGCCGCCATCGCCCACAAAATGTATGTCTGGGATTATATCACCAATTTCACGAACTACTTCAAACCCCACCCGAATCTCCACGTCCTGGGGCCGAACCTCCGCTTCTTTGCGGCCAACAAGGTCAGGGGCGTCTTCGAGCAGGGGACGGAAGCCACCCCCACGGGCGAGTTCGAGGATCTGCGGGCCTGGGTGCTGTCCCGCCTCCTCTGGAATCCCGACCGGGACGACCGGAAGCTGATCGCCGAGTTCTGCGACGGCTGCTACGGCCCGGCCCGCGCCAGCATCCAGGAATACATCCGCCTGATGCATGACGCCCAGGCGTCTTCCGACTACTACCTGGGCTGCTTCGCCCAGGATCCGGCCCCTTTCCTGAATGCGGAGAGCATGTCCCGGGCGGACGCCCTCTTCCAAAGCGCCCTGAAATCCGTGGCGGGCCAGCCCCACTATGAAGCCAATGTCCGCCGCGCCTATCTTCCCGTCCAGAGCCAGTGGCTCCTGCACTACGACGAATGGGTCAAAGAAGCCGCCGCAAAGGGCCTCCTCGCCCCGGCTTCTGCCCCTCGAATCCTGAGAGAGTTCCGGCAGATCGTCGAATCGCTCAAAATCACCCTCTTCGTTTACAACAGCCCCACCTCCAAATTCATCGAGGAGATGGAGAAGAAATACGGAAAAGAGGAGTAGCCTGCGTTCCTGTATCAACGACTTCCTCCCATCGCCGGGGTGCATCCCAAGTTTAGGGTAGATGAGAAAATGGACTTGCCCCGATTTTCCGGACACACGGCTAAGCCACTTGCGCTAACCTCTGGGCCTCATACTGGACTGGGCTTCGATAGCCCAACCCACTGTGTAAGCGTTGCCGGTTGTAAAACACTTCGATGTAGTCAAAGATTTCCCTTCTGGCCTGCGCCCGGGTCGCATAATGGCGATGATGGATCAGTTCGGTTTTCAAGCTGGCGAAGAAGCTCTCCAGGGGCGCATTGTCCCAACACTGTCCCTTCCGGCTCATGCTGGGCGTGATGCCGGCCGCCGAGAGCCGCGGCTGGGTATCCCCGCTGGCATACTGGACCCCCTGGTCGGTATGGATCAGCAAGCCCTTCCCCGGATGGCGCGCCTTCAAGGCCATCTGGAAGGCATCCAGGACAATCACTCGCTCCAGAGTCTCTTGCATCGACCAGCCCACGATCTTGCGCGAGGCCAGATCCATGACGGCCGCCACATACAGCCAGCCTTCGTCGGTCGGGACATAGGTGATATCGCTCAACCAAACAGAATCGAGCCTCTCCACCTGGAATTGTCGGTCCAGGACGTTCTCCGCCACGGGGAAACGGTGCCGCGAGTCGGTCGTGTGGGTCGTTTTGCGCCGTCGGCGCCCCTGCAGACCCGCCTGGCGCATCAACCGGGCCACCCGATGCCGTCCACAGGCCACCCCCGAGGCGTTCAACTGGTGATAGACTCTCGGGGCGCCATAGATCCCCCGACTGCGCTCATAGGCCTGCTGGATCTCGGTCAGCAGCGCCTGGTTCGACCGGGCTCGCCCACTCTCAGGCCGATCCCGCCACTCATAGCAGCCACTGCGGGAGACCGCCAGCAGCGCACACAGCCGGCCCACTGGGAACTGCTTCTGATGCTCCTGAATGAAGTGGTATCGGCTCACCGTGCCCTCGAAACGATACCCATGGCTTTTTTTAAGATCTCTTGCTCTATCTTTAACTGCCGATTCTCCCGCCTCAGCCGGGCCAACTCGGCCTGCAGGGCTTCCTCCCCGGCTTTGAGAGCCGAGGGATCCCCATGCCATTTCAGATATGTCTTCTTCCAGGTCGAAAGCGTATTGTCACTGATGCCCAGATTCCGAGCGATCTCTTCCAGGGTCTCTTTGCCTTCCAGGACCTGGCGTATGGCCTCATCCTTGAACTCTTGCGTATACTGCGGACTCTTCATCGGACACCTCCAAGAGTATTATACGGCCTTTTCAGGCCCATGGCCGTGTGTCCGTTTTTTCGGGGGAAGTCCACTCCAGTGAGTTACCCTAAACTTGGGATGCACCCCCATCGCCGCGATCCCTTGACACGATCATCAAAACCAGGTATAATCAATATTGATTCCGGAACCGACGTATAGCTTGACCTCGCGGCTTGATATTCGTTGGAGATTGTGATCGTGGAAGGGGGGATCCGAGTTGGCACAGGTTCAGGTAAGGGATAACGAATCTATAGATGCGGCTCTGCGGCGCTTTAACCGTCAGGTGCAGGAAACGGGCGTGTTGAAAGAGGCCCGCGAGCACAATTTCTATATGAAACCCAGTGACCGACGTCGGAAGGCTGAAGCCGCGCGCAGACGCAAGATGCGGCGTCCTAACTCCGATTAAGCGCAGGGAGCCGAGGCTCTGGAGGCGCTTATGCAAAGCAAAGGGCCTGGCGAACGTTTGCCAGGCCCTTTCGAATCCGGCAACCTTTCCCCTTCGACTGCCCCTCTCAAGTTCTTGAAATATTTAGCCCCGGCCCGATGAGGTGGAGTACTGATGATACGATGCTGTGCGAAGAGCGCCCTCAGCCCGGCGTCTCCGGGGGGGAATCCGACGTGAATCCCTCCAGCCGGAGACGACAGGGCCATCGAACGCCGCGCAAGCCGGTCTTTCCCGCGCTATCCCTCAACTCCCCCCGGCTTTTGATCGGCGCGACGGCGGTTGTCGTGCTGTCGGTACTGCTCTCCAGCCATCTCCTGCCCGACCGCGTTTCCTATCAGGTGGGAGACCGCGCCACCGAGGAAATCCGTGCTCACCGCTCCGGGCGGTATCCCGATGCGGAGGCCACTCGCCAGCTCAGGGAACTGGCCGTCATGCGCGTCCCCAAGATATACCGGGATGTGGAGACAGCCAAATCCGATGTGGTGGACTCCATCGGCAGCCTCTTTGAGAACGCCCGCACGGTGCTGGGCGATAAAACATTGACCTCGCCAGAGGATCGAATCTCCGCCATCCAGTCCAACTCCCGCACGCCCCTTTCCCTGAAAATCGCCCGCTCCCTGGCCGAATTCCCTGTCCCGGCCCTCGGCCCCGTGAAAACGGCGGCTATCGGGGTGGCGAGCATGGTGATGTCCCAGCCGATCCAGAACGATACGGACGCCCTTCTGCGGGCGCAGCAGCAGGTCCCGGCCCTGGCCGCCCGATACCGCCTCCCGGTCAAACAGGCCCAGAGCGTTGCGCAGATCGTCCGCCATTTCCTCAAGCCCAACTCCATCTACGACGCAGAACGCACGCGTCGGGCCGTCCAGCAGGCCAGCCTTACCGTCGAGACACAGTACCGCCCGATCTTCAAAGGAGAAATCCTGGTGCATCAGGGCGAGGAGATCACCGAGGAGCATGTCGCCAAATTCACCGCCCTCGGCCTGCGCCACCCCCGGCTCGACTGGACGACGGTGCTGAGCCTGAGCGTCCTCATCTCCTGCATGATCGCCCTAGTCGCCTTTTATCTCTACCACTACCATCCTGCCATCTACCGCAACGACCGACATCTCTGGCTGCTTGTTCTAATCGTCATCATGAGCATTCTCGGTCTGAAGCTCGCGGGCGCTCTCCAGATCAAGCTGAGCGCGGCGCAGTTCGGGTACGTGGGGGTCACGGCCACCACCCTGGCCGGGATGCTGACGGCGGTGCTGATCAATCCTCAGTTAGCCTTCCTGGTGTCGGCCTTGCTCTCCCTGCAAACGGGCCTCATCCTCAACAACGAGCTGGGGATGACCACCCTGGCCCTTATCAGCAGTCTGGTCGCCATCTATTCGGTCAGCCATATCCGCCATCGCGCCGATTCTATCCGCACCGCCCTGCTGGTCGGCTGCACCAATGCCGCCATAGTCTGGATCCTGGGCGGCCTGAAAAACGATCCTCTCCCTCAAATCCTGACTGGAACGGCCTGGGGCGTGCTGAGCGGCATCCTGGCAACGGCGGTCTTCTGGTTCGGGGTGGCGCTGCTGGAGCGGCCCTTCGGGGTGACGACCCATATCGGGCTGCTGGAACTCTCGGACACCAATCAGCCCCTTCTACGGGATCTTTCCCTCCAGGCCCCGGGAACCTTCAATCACAGCATCATGGTGGGCAACCTGGCAGAGGCCGGCGCCAAAGCGATTGGGGCCGACGCCCTGCTGTCGCGGGTGGCCTCCTACTATCACGATATCGGCAAAATGCGCCGCCCGGAGTTCTTCATCGAGAACCAGCGGAACGGCAACGCCCACGACCAGCTCAACCCCACGCTTTCCGCCCTGGTGATCACCTCTCACATCAAGGAGGGAATGGAGATGGCCCGCGCCTACCGCCTCCCTCCGCTGGTGGCCGATATCATCTGCCAGCACCATGGCACTACCCTGGTCAGTTATTTCTACCATGCCGCCCTGGCCCGCTATGAGGGGAACCCCGCCGATATCGAGCCGCAGTTCCGCTACAGCGGCCCCAAGCCGATGAGCAAGGAGTCAGGCATCATCATGCTGGCCGATATGGCGGAAGCCAAGTCGCGCTGCCTCAGTCGGCCTACCCTGAATCAACTTCGAGACCTAGTGGAAGGCGTGGTGCGGGAGCGCATCGCAGACGGCCAGCTCGATGACTGCGACCTGACCCTCAAGGAACTCAAAGAAATCCAGGAGGCGTTTATCCGCGTCCTGACCGGAATGCTTCACGCCCGGATCGATTATCCGAAAGCGAACGGAAATAGCTATGACTCCCGAAACGGAAACGCTGATCCGCAACGAGCAGCCCCTACCGCTGAATCTCAGCCGAATCCGGCAGGCCGTTGAAAACACGCTTTGCCACGAGGGCTTCCTGCACCCCTGCGAGGTCAGCCTTCTTTTTACCGATGATCCCGGCATCCGCTTGCTGAACCGGGAGTGGCGCGGCCTCGACCAGCCGACCGATGTGCTTTCTTTTCCGCAGGAAACGAAGCCTTCCGTCCCCGGCAGGCCCACGTTGCTGGGCGATATCGTCATTTCAGCGGAAACCGCCTGGCGGCAGGCCGAGGCGGCAGGCTGGAGCCTGGAGGACGAGATCGACCACCTGACCGTTCACGGAATGCTCCACCTCCTCGGCTACGACGACGAGGCAGAGGCAGGCGCGGAGGAAATGGAGGCCCGGGAGCGGGCGGTCCGGGATCCGGGGGCCAGGGCATAAGGCCGTATGAGACGACGCCATATTCTGGACAGCTTTCGGCACGCCCTCGACGGCATCGTTCATGTGTTTCAGACCCAGAGACACATGCGCTACCACGTTCTGACGGTTCTGATGGTGCTGACCATCGGCCTCCTCTATCGTCTGGACAGCCGCGATATGCTTCTTCTCCTCTTCACCGTCTCCCTGGTGCTGATCACCGAGATGTTCAACACGGCGGTCGAGGTGATGATCGATCTCTTTAACCCGGCCTTTCATCCTCTCGCCAAAATCGCCAAAGATATCGCCGCCGGGGCCGTGCTGATCTCCAGCATCAATGCGGTGGTGGTGGGCTTCTTTCTCTTCGTCTACAACGGGCGGCTGCAAAGGTTTCTACAGCAGGATTTGAAGCGTAGCTATCCCGATTATATGCTGGTCATCGCCACCGGCGCGATCCTTCTAATGATGCTGGTCCTGGCGGGCCAGGGGTGGAAGGGGCCGCGCTTCTGGCTCAGAGGGGGCCTGATCAGCGTGCGGAGCGCGCTGGGCTTCTTTCTGGCGATGACCATTCTCTTTGTCTCCAGCAAAATTCTCGTCGGAACGCTGGCCTTTGCGCTGGCCCTGCTCATCGCCTACGAGCGGGTGGAAAGCAAGCGCCAGACGGTCCAGGAGGTGGTGCTGGGAGGGCTTCTGGCGATCTTCCTCTCGGCCCTGCTCTACTGGACCCTGCCCTGAACCGACCGGGGCGCATAAGGAGGTTCGACCTTTGGAAAACGATCCGCCATTACAACGCCCGCCTGCGGGCGGTTTCATGGCAGCCTGCTTCTCCGTTCTGCTGCCGCTCCTTCTGGCCGCGCCGCTGGGCGCGGTCCCGGCGGGGCCGGAGGGGGCGACAGGCGAGGCGGCGACTGCTGCGCCTGTGGCGTGGGCGCGTTCGGTTGCGGTCATTGCGGTTTTCCTCTTCCTGAATGGCCTGCTGGCGATGGGCGAAGCCTCGCTCCTCTCCCTGCGGCGGGCGCGGCTGAGCCAGTTGATGGAAGAGAAAAACCGCACCGCCTCTCTCATCGTCCGGCTCCTGGAGGAACCCGGTCGGCTCCTCATCTCGCTGAGAGTCGGCATGATCCTGACTTCCGCCGGAATCGCGGTCATCTCCGCGGAAACTTTCGGGAACATGCTCTACCGCGCCCTGCTCCCCTGGCTGGGGCCGGAGTCAGCATCCTGGGAGAACTGGGCCGTCGGCGGGGCGGCCTTCCTCGCAGCTCTCGCGGTCATCGGATTCGATGAAATCGCCCTCAAGAGCGTGGCCCTCCAGCATATCGAACGGGTCGCCTTCCTGGTGGCCCGGCCCGTGCAGTGGGTTTACTGGCTCCTCTCGCCCCTGGTGGTGGTCATGGTGGGCCTGGGGAGCCTCCTTCTCAGCCCCTTCGGAATGGCCGCCAAGACTCCGGCCCCGCTTCTCACCCAGGAAGAACTCAAAATGATCGTGGAGGCCGGGGAGGAGGAGGGCGTACTCGAAGAGGAGGAGAAGGAGATGATTCACTCCATCTTCGAGTTCACCGATACGGTGGTCCGCAAGGTGATGACCCCTCGCATCGACATCTCCTGCGTGGAGGTGACGGCCACTCTGGACGAAGTGGTGGAGGCCATCCTGAAAGGCGGCCACACCCGCATCCCCGTTTACGCCGAATCCATCGACAACATCATCGGCATCGTTCACGCCAAGGACCTGCTCCGCCTTCTCGACGGCTGGCAAGGGGCGGCTCCGCTGGGGGAAGTGATCGAGCGCCAGAAGGAGCGCGGCATTTTCCTCCTGCGCGACCCCTATTTCATCCCGGAGAACAAGCGGGCCGACGAGCTTCTCGCCGAGTTCCGCCAGAGCAAAAACCAGCTTGCCGTGGTGATCGATGAACACGGCGGCACGGCGGGCCTGGTGACGGTGGAAGACCTAGTGGAAGAGATCGTCGGGGACATCCTGGACGAATACGATGTCGAGGAAAAGATGGTGGAGGTGGAGGACGACCGCACCTCGGTCATCGATGCCCGGATGCCGATAGACGATTTTAACGAGCAGATGGGCATCGAATTGCCGGAGGAGGAATTCGATACGGTCGGCGGCTTCGTCTTCGGGCTGTTCGGCAAACTTCCCACCGAAGGCGAGGGCGTCCGTTACGAAAGCCTCTGCATTACCGTCCTTGCCACCGACGGCCACCGCATCCAGAAAATCCGCATCACCCGCCAGCCCCCTCCGCCGGAAGAGGAACCCGCTGACGCAACGCCGATCAAAGGCAAAGCGGGGAGCGGGGGGTAGGATGAATCCCCATAGGTATCAAGTTAGGGGAAGCCTCATCCGGTCCTGGGGAATGGGTGACCTCTCTCCCCTGGCCCCTCTCCCCGTTTCGGGAAGGGAGTCGGGGGGTTAGGTAACAGTCTGCCAAAGCCCCGAACCTCGCCCCTGCGGGACAGGCAGCCTGATCTTGATGCCTATCTCACCCCGCCTCCGGATAAGACCCCAGAACGCGGACAAACAGGCAGTCCTTCGAGAGAGACGCCAGAGCTTTGGCGATTGCATCGTCCCTCTGATGGCCCTGGAAGTCCACGAAAAAGACATATTCCCAGGGCATCTGTTTGGTGGGGCGCGACTCGATGAGGGTGAGGTTGACGTTGTAAAGCTCGAAAGCGGCCATTGCGCGAAAGAGAGACCCGGGCCGGTGGGCGACGGAGAAGAGGAGGCTCGTCTTGTCCTGACCGGTGGATTCGCATTCCTTGTTGCCGATAACGAAGAAGCGGGTCTTGTTGCGCGGGTTGTCCTCGATGTGCTCAGCGAGGATGTTGAGGTTGTAATAGCGGGCGGCCAGACCGCCGGTGATGGCGGCAGCTTCCGGGCCGGACAGGCTCAGTTCGGCGGCCCGGGCGGTGGTGGAAACCTCCACCAGCTCGATGCCGGGAAGATGCTGGGCGAGCCAGTTGCGGCACTGGGCCGCAGGCTGCTGGCCGGAATAGACTTTTTTGATCCCTTGCAGCCCCTCCGATTTGGACACGAGGTAGTGGGATATGTTAAGATAGAGTTCGGCGCAGACCTTCAGCGGGCTTTGCACGAACATATCGAGGGTAGGGCCGATGGTGCCTGCCGTGGAGTTTTCGACCGGCACGATGCCGAAATCGGCCCGGCCATGCTCTACCTCGAAAAAGATGTCCTCGATGGTGGGTACCGGCACATGCTCGGAGGAGGCCCCGAACTGGGACAGGCTGGCCTCATGGCTGAACGTATAGAGCGGCCCCCAGAAAACGATCCGCAGCACCCGCTCCAGCGCGCGGGAGGCGGAGATGATCTCCCGGTAGATGGCGGCCAGGGCTTCCCCGGAGAGCGGCCCCTCGCTGGCGGCCAGCACTTTCCGCATCACCTGATGCTCCCGCTCCGGCACGAACACCGAGGCGTTCCCGCTGGCCTTATGCTTCCCGATCTCCTGCGCCAGCCTCGCCCTCTCGTTCAGCAGGGTGACGATCTCCCGGTCGATATCATCGATCAATTCTCTGAGACTGTCTACCAATGGCGCGCCTCCCCGACATTTATGTAGGGACGCACAGCTGTGCGCCCGCCCTTGTTTCATATAGCCATAGACCTGTTGTCAATTCTCCAAGCAATAGAGGTATTCCTGCCTGTCTTAAAGAATGGGTATAGGGTTTAGGGTGTAGAGGGGATTGCATCACCCCCAGTTCCCGCCGGGCGGGAGAGTGGTCTGCGGGGTGCTTTCATCGATGTCTCAAGAGAACGCATTCGCCTCCGGAGGGATGAGCGCATGACCTGGTTTCGCAGGCGGCTGAAGGCGTCGCATACGGCGCACCAGAAGCTGGAAGCGGTGCCTGACGGGCTGTGGACGAAGTGTCTGAAATGCACCGAAATCATATTCAACCGCGATCTGGAGAAAAGCCTGAAGGTCTGCCCCAAGTGCGGCTACCATTTCCGGCTCTCGGCCCGGGTCCGGCTGGCTGGTTTGATCGATCCGGATACTTTCGTGGAGTACGATGCGAAGGTCGTCTCCGGGGACCCGCTGGGGTTCCCGGAATATCCGGCCAAACTGGCCCGGGATCGGGCCAAGGTGGGGATGCCGGAGGCTGTCGTGACAGGGGAGGGGCGGATCGAGGGGCTTCCGGCGGCGGTCGGGATCACCGATTCGGGCTTTCTGATGGGGAGCATGGGGAGCGCGGTGGGTGAAAAGCTGGCCCGGGCGATGGAGGCGGCGGCATCGAAGGGCCTCCCGCTGGTGGCGGTCTGCGGCTCAGGCGGCGGGGCGAGGATGCATGAAGGGCTGCTTTCCCTCATGCAGATGGCGAAGACCACCGCGGCGGCGGCCCGGCTCCACCAGGCAGGCTGTCTCTTCGTCAGCGTTCTGACCGATCCCTCGATGGCGGGCGTTCTGGCAAGCTGGGCCTCGGTCGGGGATATCATCATCGCCGAACCGGGGGCCCTGATCGGATTCACCGGCCAGCGGGTCTCCAGGCAGGCCCAGGTGATCGATATCCCGGAGGATTTCCAGCTTTCCGAGTTCCAGAGAGATCACGGAATGGTGGATATGGTAGTTGCCCGCGGCGACCTTAAGCCCACCCTCGCCCGGCTGATTTCCTTTTTTCACGGGGAGAAAGGGGCCTGATGAGCTTGAATATCCTCGATTTCGAGACCGATATCCTCGATCTGGAGGCCAAAATTGCGGAGCTGGAGGCAGCGGCCCAGGCCGAGGGGGTCGATATGTCCGCAGCCATCGCCCAGGCGGAGCGCAGGCGCGACCGGCTGGTGCAGAAGGTCTACCGAAACCTCTCCCCGTGGCAGAAAACGATGCTGGCCCGCCACCCGCAGCGCCCCTATACCCTGGATTACATCCGCCTCATCTTTGATGAATTCACCGAGCTTCAGGGAGACCGCCTTTTCGCGGACGACAGGGCCATCGTGGGCGGCCTGGCCCGCCTGGACGGGCAGCCGGTGGTGGTCGTCGGCCACCAGAAGGGTCGCGACCTGAAGGAGCGCCAGCACCGCAACTTCGGATACGCCAGGCCGGAAGGCTACCGGAAGGCGCTCCGGCTGATGAAGCTGGCCGCCAAGTTCCACATCCCGGTCATCAGCTTTGTCGATACGCCGGGAGCCGACGCCAGCGTTCCCTCCGAGGAGCGCGGCATCAGCGAGGCCATCGCCCGGAATATGATGGAAATATCCGTTCTGCCCACGCCCATTGTGGTGGCGGTAATCGGGGAAGGCGGCAGCGGCGGGGCCATCGGCATCGGGGTGGGGGACGTCATTCTGATGCAGGAATACGCCATCTATTCGGTCATCGCCCCGGAGGGCTGTGCGGCCATCCTCTGGCGTGCCCCGGAACGCGCTCCGGAAGCCGCCGAAGCCATGAAGATCACCGCCGAACACGCCCTCGGCTTCGGCCTCATCGATAAGATCGTGCCCGAACCGCTGCGCGGCGCTCATCGCAACCATGAGGAATCGGCCTCCTCCTTGAAGGAATCCCTGCTCTGCGCCTTGAAAGAAACCCGGGCCCTGTCCCTGCCGGAGCTTCTCGACCGCCGCTACCGCAAGTTCCGGGCGATGGGAAGATTCGAGGAGGCGGGCTAGGCCAACGACACTCAAGGAGAGGCACATGAAAATCGCATGTCAGGAAGGAATGGTTCCGGGAAGGAGCCTTTCGGAGAAGCTGGACAAGCTGGCCCGATGGGGCTATGAAGGCATCGAGTTCGGAGGCGGCGGCATCCTGGACCGGGTGGAGGAGATCAAGAAGGCCACCGCAGGCCATCAGGTGAAACCGTCCACCATCTGCGCGGGCTACAAGGGCTGCCTGCTGGACACCTCCCCCTCGGAGCGCAACCAGGCGATGGAGGATATCAAGCGGCTTCTGGGCGCTGCCGGGGAGATCGGGGCGGTCGGCTTGATCATGGTGCCCATCTTCGGCGGGCCGCGCCTGCCCGACCTGTCTCCCCTCATGAACGCCCAGGCGCTCGAAGCCGAACTCCTGCTCAATCTTCTGGAGCCGATGGGCCAGTACGCCGCCGAGTCCGGAACCTGCGTTTTGCTGGAGCCCTTGAACCGCTATGAAACCCACTTCGTCCGGCAGTTGGAACAGGGAACCTCTTTTTGCGAAAAGATCGGCAACCCGCGCCTCAAGATCATGGCGGACTTCTTCCATATGAGCATCGAAGAGCGCGATATCCCCGCCTCCATCGAGAAGGCCGGTTCGTATGTGGCCCACGTCCACCTGGCCGACAGCACCCGCCTCCTGCCCGGCTACGGCCATACCGACTTCAAGAGCGGCTTCGCCGCCCTCAAAAAGGTCGGCTTCGGGAACTACATGGCCCTCGAATGCGGCATCCCCGGCAACCCCGACGAAGAACTCCCCAAATGCGCCCGCTACCTGAAAAGCTGTATGTGAAGGAGGATTACCTCTCTTCCCTGGCCCCTCTCCCCGTTTCGGGGAGAGGGGTATAGTCCCTGCGCTGCTTTCCGGCACCGGGCCGGTTCCCCCTTTGTGAAGGGCCGAAGGATTGGGCAACCCGGCTCTTGAAAACCTGTCTTTCCCACCCCGTTGATCGCCACAAAAACGAAAAGGCCCTCTAAAAGAGGGCCTTTCGAGGCAACGATACAGAAAAAACCTATTTGACGCGCTTGGCTCCGACGTATCTCTTGGAATAGTACGCCGATCCGAGAGAGTCTACCGTGACGCCACGCGAATGGTTGGACGCATGAATGAATTTTCCGTTTCCGGCGTAAATCCCCACATGCGAGATGCCGCGCCGGGTGGTGCGAAAAAAGACCAGGTCTCCTTTTTGGAGGCCTGATTTGGAAACCGGGCGTCCAACGCCGTACTGGGACCGCGAGGAGTGGGGCAGGTTCACCCCAGACTTGCGATAGATATACCTGGTAAATCCGGAGCAATCGAACCCGCTGCGGGAAGTTGTGCCTCCCCGACGATAGGGCATTCCCTGATAAGCATAGGCTGTGCCGACGACGCTGCCGCTTCCGCCGGTCGTGTTTGGCGGAATGGATTCTCTCTGGCGGCGGTACAGCCGGACGACCTTCCGCCGTCTGTCTTCCAGCCGCGTCTGGCGCTGCCTGGCTCTGATAGTGGCTACTTTCCGGGCTGCCGCCTGCTTGCGTGCGGCTTTCACTGCCTGCTTGTGTTTGCGGGGGGAGATCGCCATCTTTTTCGCGGCGACCGGTTTCGGCGGGACGATCATTTTGCCCGCCTTCACGTAGTCGGCGCGGATCCAGCCTTCCGTTCCGCCCGGAAGCCGCACCTGATACCAGCCCTTCGCTTTGGCCGTCAGGGTCAGTTTCACGTCCGAGTCGAGAACGGTCAGCTTGCGGCCCGATTGGCCGGGAGTCGAACGCACGCAGATGCGGTCCGTCACCAGCGTTCCCTGTCGCCACAGCGACCGGGCGGGGGCCTTCTGACTTGTCATGGGAGCCTTCCCGCGGGAAGGCCCGGGAATGATCAGTTTGCGATTGAGCTTGAGCTCACCTTCGTTGCGGAGGCCGTTTGCGGCCACGAGAGAGTCGACGCTGATGTGATGCTTGCGTGCGATTCTCCAGAGGTTGTCTCCTTGCTTGACTTTATAGCTCTGCGAAGCCTGCGCCTGAGCGGCAAGGACGGCGGCCAATGCCACAGCCACCAGAACGGGTCGTGAGTTCGATTTCAAAAAACCACATCCTTTCGAAAGGGCTTTTTTGCTCGTTGCCTCCTCGATGTCGAGAACCTTACCTTCCCTTCGGGTTCGGAATACTACGTCTGCTCCTTTTTTCCACAGGCTCTATATCATAACCCACGCGCTTTTCATTTGTCAACCCCCGTCGCGCTTTTTTTCTTCCTTTTGTGATAAATTCCTCCTAAAGTCGTAGGCCGTTTTATGGAATATCCTTCCGTCTTCAGCCTGATGGCGGGCAGGACTATGGAACGAGCATAAAATCATTCCACATAAGGCTATCGCTTTTAAGAGGGTTCCGTCTTATATATCGATAGAGAGTTGCTTGAGGAAAGGGGCTGGGATGATGGCACGCAGGTGGCTTCTGGGAATACTGCTGGGGCTGGCTTTGCTGCAATGGGCAATGCCGTGGAAAGTCGGGATCGTATGGGGCCACTCGATGACACCGATACTTCGCGATAAGCAGGTCATCCTGATCGGGCGGCACGTCGATGCGGGCGGCTTGCATAAAGGCGATATCGTCAGCTTCCGCCGCAACGGCGGAACCTATATCAAGGCCGTTTACGGCCTCCCGGGGGATGTCATCACCGAATTCTATACCGATGACAGAACCCACGCTCTCCTTCTGGATCGAAATACCGAGCGGAAGGTGCGCCTGACCATCCGGAACCGCATCACCCGCGAGGGTCGCATCGTCCACATCCGCGTGCCTGAGGGCTATGTCTATGTGGTGGGCAGCGACACCTCCTCCAACGACAGCCGCAGCTTCGGACCGATCCCGGTCAAGGATATCACCGGAACCGTCCGCACCGCGCGGCGGCCCGAATCGGTGCTGAAGGAAGTGACGGCCTTGTGCCGGATATAAAAGCAATCCACTGATAAAGACCCGGATCCTCGTAGGGGCGAACCATTTGGTCGCCCTTTTTTGTTTTGCAGGAACAACGCGCCTCAGCGCCGAAATCTGGTGGAAAAGCGGAGGCTGCGGATGAACATGGTGGGGATCGGCATCGACCTGGTGGACGTGGATCGACTGGAGAAAACCCTGGGCCAGCATGCCCGGATGAAAGACCGCCTCTTCACCCCGGCGGAGATCGCCTACTGCGAATCCAAACGGCGACCGGGCATGCACTACGCGGGCCGCTTCGCCGTGAAGGAAGCCATCATCAAGGCACTGGGCCGCGCCGTGCCCTGGAAGGAGATGGAGATCACCAACGATGAGCGGGGCAAGCCTGCCGCCGCCCTTTCCGGGAAGGCGCTCGATCTGCTGGGGGCAGACCGCGTCCTGGTTAGCATCACCCATACCGAAAGCCACGCGGTCGCCCAGGCCGTCATCGTCGCCGATTGAAAAGGGGTATGGAATCGCTTATAATACAATTAAACAGTTTAGCAGGATAGCCCTATGAAAATCGTCACCTCAGAACAGATGCGGGCGATAGACCGCCGGGCCATCGAAGAGATGGGTGTCCCCGGCGTGGCGCTGATGGAGAACGCGGGCCTTCAGGCGGCCCGCGCCGCCGCCCGGATGCTTCTGAACCGGGGCGGCGGGGGATGGCTCTATAGTAAGGAAGGCGCGTTTTCTCTGCCGCGCCCGGCCCTCTGCGGCAAGCGGGTGGCCGTGGCCTGCGGCAAGGGCAACAACGGCGGCGACGGCTTTGTGGCAGCCCGTCATCTGCGGGCGCAGGGCGCGGATATCGCTCTCTTTTTCACCGCCGATCCCGGCTCGCTTAAGGGAGACGCCGATATCAACTGCCGCATCGCCCTCCGGACGGGCCTGACCATCCATTCCGTTCAGGACGAATCCGCAGCGGAGGCGATGGGCCAGACACTCGCTTGCTGCGACCTGGTGATCGATGCGCTCCTGGGAACGGGCGTGAAAGGGGAGGTTCAGCCCCCCATCGTCCATGCGATAGGGGCGGTCAACCGCTGCGGAAGGCCGGTGCTGGCTGTGGACGTTCCCTCCGGCCTCGACGCCGATACCGGACGCATCGGCGGGCTGTGCGTGCGCGCGGCCCGGACGCTCACGCTGGCTTTGCCGAAGGCCGGGCTGCTGCTCTTTCCGGGAGCGGATTACGCCGGGGAGATCGAGGTGGCGGATATCGGGATGCCAGCCGCCGCCATTGAGGCGGAGGCCGTTTCCCTGGAGATGACCACCGCCCGGTACGTCCGGGAACGGCTGCCGGAGCGCGGGAAGAATAGCCACAAGGGAACCTTCGGGCAGGCGCTGGTGGTGGCCGGTTCGGTCGGTATGACGGGCGCGGCGGCGATGGCCGGGGAATCGGCCTACCGCGCCGGGGCCGGGCTGGTGCGCCTGGCCCTCCCGAAAAGCCTCTACCCGATGGCCGGGGCGCGTCTGACCGAAGTGATCGCCGTGCCGGTCGCCGAGACGCCCGATGGAGGCTTCAGCCCCGACGCTCTGCCGCAGCTCTCGCGGTGGCTTGAGGAAAGCCGGGCGGTCTGCGCCGGCTGCGGCCTCTCCACCCATCCCGACACCGCGGAGTTCATGCGGGCGCTGGCACGCCAGGCTCCCTGCCCCATGGTGATCGATGCGGACGGCCTGAACGGTCTCGGTCCGATGATCGGGGAAATCATCCGGAGCCGGCCCGCGCCGACTGTCCTGACCCCCCACCCGGGCGAGATGGCCCGCCTGCTGGGAACGTCCGCAGGGGAAGTGCAGTCTAATCGATTGGAAACGGCTCGCAGCGCCGCCTCGGAGTGGGGCGCTGTGGTGGTCCTGAAAGGGGCCTATACGGTGATCGCCGAGCCCGGCGGCAGGACGATGATCAATCCGACTGGCAACCCCGGCATGGCGACCGCAGGCAGCGGCGATGTGCTGGCCGGGGCGATAGCCGGGCTGCTGGCCCAGGGCATGGAGGCGTTCGAGGCGGCGGCCTGCGGCTGCTACCTGCACGGGCGGGCGGGCGACCTGGCGGCGCAAGCAAGCGGAGAGGCCGGGCTGATGGCGACCGATATCGGACGGCATCTGCCGGAGGCCATCCGGACAGTGGGAGGCGAAACGGTATGACCTGGCGTTTCATCGCGGCAGCCTGCATTCTCTGGCTGGTCGCAGGGCCGGCCCCGGCCCAGCAAAGCGGGCTGACCCTGAAGGCCGCCGAGGAAGGCGAATATATCTACTGGCTCCTTTACACCGACGCGCAGGGCTACAAGCGGTCCACCGAGCCGGAGGAGTTCAACGGAAAGGCGAAAACCCTCGACCCGGCCCCTCTGAAGGGCCGCCTTCAGGGGGCGTCCGTCCTCGTACTCGATTCCCGGAGCGGCAATGTAGCCCAAAAGGATCTGCCGCCCGGCGGTTCCGGAACCCTGACGCTTCAGAGGTCTGATTTCACCCTCGTCCGGAAAGTCCGCGTGCATATCGTCACCCCGGACGGCAAGGATATCAGAGCGGCCAAAGTGGACATGTCCGACCCGAAAGGCTGGTCCGCCACCCGCGTTCTCGACCCGGCTAGCCAGGGCGTCGCCGAATTTCTGTATGTTCCCACCGGGCAATCCAGCATCACCATCGGCTATTCGGTATCGGAAAAGCGGCACAGCGTGCGGGTTCCTCTCGACGTGCCGCTGGAACGGGCCGACAAGGATTTCAGCGTCACTCTGAAGGTGGACGGCTCGAAAGGAACGCTCGGCGCTGCGCCCGCCGGTGAGGAGGCTGCTTCCGCGCCGCCCTCCGGGGATGCGCCTCTGCCTCTGCCCGCAGGCCCGCCGGGTAGCGCCGCGCCGGGGAGCGCGGCTCCGGCCCCGCCGCTCCAGCCGGGCGCTCCAGCCGGCAGCCCCCTGGTAGCCCTGATTGGCACCGTCGTCGGCCTGGCCGTCCTTCTCGCGGCCATCACTATCGCGCTGAGGCGAATGAAGGAAAAGGGCGAGACGGTGGACAGCGTTTTGAGCAGAGTGGGGGTTGACCTGCCCAAAGAGCCGGTATCGGAGGCTCGGCCCGAGGCGGCAGCGCCAGCGCCCGTGGCGGTGGAGGACGGCCTCTGCCCGTACTGCGGGCAGGCCAAAGACCTCGCCACCGGAGCCTGCGCCTGCGCCGTGACCGAACGGGCGGCTCCTGCCGGGAACGGCGTTCCCAGGCTGGTGGGCATCCAGGGCACTCTCTTCGGCCAGACTTACCCTCTGGAGGCCGAGAGCATCCAGATAGGCCGGGACGAAACCAATGCCATCCCCATGGCCGATCCCACAGTGTCCAGAAAGCACGCCCAGATATCGGCCTATGACGGCAGCTTTCTCATCCGTGACCTGGGAAGCTCCAACGGCACCTTCGTCAACGGATCCCGCATTACCGAGCATATTCTGAGCCAGGGCGATATCGTCCAGGTCGGCAGCACCAAATTCCGGTTCGAGACGGGGTAGGGCGCATTTCACGGGCCAAAGACCATGAGCCTGCGATCCAAAATCATACTCGGTTTTCTCCTGGGATCCTTCGGCGGATTGGCCGGGTGGGTTCTGACCGAGATGGTCCCCGGCCTCAACGCCCGACCATCCTCGCCCTCGCAATTGTATGTGAAGGATGCCATTTTCGGGGCGCTGGCCGGGCTGGCTATCGGGGCCGCGCTGGGGGCGGTCGAGGGCATCACGGTAAGGACCCCCGCGATCATCGCCCGGGGCGGCTTTGTGGGCGGGTGCGTCGGCATTGTCGCCGGGGTGCTGGGGCTGTGGACCGGGGAGTCGGCCTTCCAGTCGCTTATAGGCGGGCCCCCTCAGTCGGCGGATGTCTTCCCTTCGTTCTCCCACTTCGCCTGGCGGGTGGCCGCGCGGGCCGTGGGGTGGGGCGTTATCGGGCTGTGCATCGGGCTTTCGGAGGGTATGCCCCATTTTTCGATGCGGAAGATGCGGCACGGGATGGCGGGAGGCTTTATCGGGGGCTTCATCGGCGGGGCGGCCTTCGATATCGTGGCCCTGAACTTCCATACCGATATCCTCAGCCGTCTGATCGGCCTGACCCTGATCGGGGCGCTCATCGGGTTTTTTATCGGGCTGGTGGAAGACCTGCTCAAGCAGGCGTGGGTGAAAGTGCTGAGCGGGCGCAACGAGGGGAAGGAATATATCATCAGCAAGGATATCGTCACCGTGGGCCGGGATGAATTGTGCGATATCGGCCTCTTCGGGGACCGTTCCATCGCCTTGCAGCACGCCGCCATCCGCAAGGAAAGCAGCGGATACGTTTTGTACGATGAGGGCAAAGCGCCCGGAACCATCGTGAACGGGGTGGCGGTCAAAAAGCATTCTCTCCAGGATGGGGACGCGATTCAGATCGGCAGGATGCGCCTTCTTTTTCGGGAAAAGGCCGTTTCCAGGCCGGAGAGAGCGCCGGTGGATGTGACCCCGCCTCCGGCCCAGGCGCGGCGGCCCATGCCTTCGGGCCTCTGCCCGTACTGCGGGCAGGCCAAAGACTCGCTCAACGGCTCCTGCGCCTGCGCTCCCGGGCCGGGGTCACCGCTCGCATCCGGGCCGTCGCCCTCCCAGGGAACCGGCGATATCGTCCGTCCCCCCGGCGAGGGGCCGTGGCTGGTGGGCCTGGACGGGCTGTATAAGGAACATTTCTTCGCCATCGAGGGCAGCCCGGTGCATATCGGGCGGGAAATGGGGCTGGGCGTCGCGCTCCTGGGCGACACCACCGCCTCACGCCGCCACGCCCGCCTGGTGCTGGAAGGCGACCATTACGTCATTTACGACGAAGGCAGCATGAACGGCATATATGTCAACGATGAGCGGGTCACCCGCGCCGCGATCAGGCCGGGAGACCGCATTCGCATAGGAGGCACGACATTTCGCTTCGTGATGTGATTCGCGCCGTCCTCTTCGATCTGGACGGCACGCTTCTGGACAGCACTGACCTGCTGGTGACCGGCTACCGCCATTCGGTCCGCGCCTGCCTGGGGATCGAGACGGCGGAGACGGACTGGATCGAACACCTCGGCAAACCGCTGCGCGACCAGATGGCCCTCTTTTCGGAGGATCGGGCCGACGAGATGGTGAGAACCTACCGCGCCTGGTACGCCGACAATCACGACCGGATGATCCGGCTCTATCCCGGCGTTCCGGAAGCCCTTGAGCAATTGCACCGGGCCGGCCTGAAGCTGGCTGTGGTCACATCTAAGAAGACCCGCTTCGCCTGCCAGGGACTCGAACTCTTCGGCCTGAACCGCTATTTTTCGGCGATTCTGGGGGAGGAGGATTCCGCCCGGCACAAGCCGCATCCCGATCCGGTGCTTGATGCCCTTGCCCTGCTGTCCGTCCCGCCGGAAGCCGCCGTTATGGTCGGCGATAGCTGCCTGGACATCGAAAGCGCCTGCGCCGCAGGCGTCTTCTCCATCGGTGCCCTCTGGGGGCCGTTCGCCCGCGAACGCCTGACCCTCTGTCCGCCCGATATGTTCATGGAAGATATAAAGGAAATAATCGAGATGTTAGGGGAAAGACCCCCAAGCAGAGACAACCCTACCATATCAAATGAGTTTTAATATAGTATAACCCGATGTAGGGGCGCGATGAATCGCGCCCTGTCAGGCCGTTGGGCGCGATGAATCGCGCCCCTACTACCCCTCATAGACTTAATTCGGGTAGATAAACTTGGGTTAGTATAGCTTCTTTTTCCCCCTTGCCAAGGGGGGCTGAAATGGCGCGGGCTCCTGGGAGATTAATCAAAGTACCTCCCGGCCCCCCACCGAAGCCCGGCGGGGGAGCGGTTGCCTTTAGCTGAGGGGCGGTTGCCCCAAGGAGTACCCATGACCGATCCGCATCCGGATTATCATAAGATAGCCGGCACCTATGATAAGGGGAGGGCGCTGCCTGCGGAAATGATGGCCCTCTGGCTCGATGCGATCCATCGCCGGGGGCGCTTGCAGGCCGGGGACTCTCTTCTCGATCTGGGCTGCGGCACGGGCCGCTTTTCGATCCCGCTGGCGGAAACGGGCCTGGAGGTGTTCGGCCTCGACGGTGCCCCGGAGATGATTGGGCGGGCCGTCGCCAAGCCCGGGGCGGAGCGGGTGCGCTGGGTGGCCGGGGAAGGCATGGCCCTGCCCTTCCGGGAAGGCGCTTTCCAGACCGTCTTCCTCTCGATGGTGCTGCACCATATCCAGGACAGGGAACGCTTTTTGAAGGGCATCCGGCGCGTTTTGAGGCCGGGCGGGGCCTGCGTGCTGCGGACCAGTTCCCATGACCAGATACGCCGCCTGCCCGAGTACCGCTTCTTTCCCCGGGCGATGGAGATCGATCTGAAGCGAATGCCGGACACGCCGGTGGTGGAAAATCTGCTGCGCCGGGCCGGTTTCGATGCCGTCCTGACGGAAACCGTTCCCTACCGGATCGCCCGCAGCCTGGAGGAATATATCGAAAAGGTGCGCCACAAGCACATCTCCGCCCTCACCCTCCTGACCGAAGAGGAGTTCGAGGCCGGTTTCAGGGAATGCGAGCGCTCCCTCCGCTCCCTCCCCCCGGACGGCCTGGGCGAAGAAAGCCTGATGCTGATTGCGGGGTATCGGGGGTAGGTAAACGAGATAGCCCGTAGGTATCCAGTCAGGGGGAGATTCTCCGGTCAAGGGGGATGGGTTACCTCTCTCCCCTGGCCTGGGTTACCTCTCTCCCCTGGCCTGGGTTACCTCTCTCCCCTGGCC
>JADLDR010000130.1 GCA_020846535.1 Armatimonadota bacterium
GATGGGTTACCTCTCTCCCAGAGACAGCTATCCTATATCAAATACAATTTAATATAGGATAGCTGCTCTCAGGCCCCTCTCCCCGAAACCCAGGGGATGCGCCGGAGCGCCTCCGGGGAGAGGGGGATAGATCGTGCGGCGCTTGCCCCCCCCATCCACTCCCCCTTCCCGTTTCGGGAAGGGGGAGGGGGGTTAGGTAACAGTCGAACAGAGGCCCGTACCTCGCCCCTGCATAACAGGCATCCTGATCTGGATCGCTATAGGGCGCGATTAATCGCGCCTCTACGGAGATGACTTTCCTTCCTGTTCGCCCGTCCCTCCCGCATTCCTGCCTCAAAATCCAAAAGGAGGAGGAAATCCCGAGCGGACCGCGTATCAGGCAGCAGCCCTATCAGGCGATTATAAGGAGAACAATATGAGCAAAACATATCGAACCGCCATCATCGGGTGCGGCGGGCGGGGAAGAGGGCATGCCGTAGGGATCAAGGCGGACGACCGATGCCAGGTGGTTGCCCTGGCCGATGTGAAGGAAGAGGCTGCCCGGAGCCTCGCTGCCGACTTCGGCCTTAACGCTTCCATCTATACCGATCACCGCAAGATGCTTGAGAAGGAGAAGCCGGAGATTGTGGCTTCCTGCCTGTGGACGCCGCTTCATTTGCCCGTTTTCCGGAACTGCGCGGAGGCAGGCGTGAGGGCTGTCCTGTCGGAGAAGCCGATGGCCCCCACCTGGGGCGAATGCCTGGAGATCGCCCGCATTGCGAGAGAAAGCGGATGCCAGATTACCTTCTGCCATCAGCGGCGCTTCGCTCGCGGGAACCTGCTGGCCCGTCAATTGATCGAGGCCGGGCGCTTCGGAAAGATCGAGCGGATGGATCTCTACTCTCCGCCCAACCTGCTGGACTGCGGAACCCACACCTTCGACCAGGCGCTCAGTTTCAACGGGGAATCTCCGGCGAAGTGGGCGCTGGGTGCGGTGGATACGAGCAAGATCCTGAAATGGTTCGGGGTCAGCGCCGAAGGGATGGTCGAGGGAACGGTGGTCTTCCAGAACGGGGTCCGGGCCGCACTTCAGGTGGGCGGGCCGGATATGGATATCGGGGCCGGGGTGCGCGCAGTCGGCAGCGAAGGCTTTATCGAAGTCCTGTGGGACGGGCAGATCCAGCGGGCCGTGGTCTACCGCGAGCCGGACTGGCAGCCGCCCGCGTTCGAGGCCGACAGCCACGACGACCACATGGCCGGCGTCGTCCGCAACGCCCTGGACTGTCTGGAATCCGGCGAGGAGCCGGTTCTCTCCGGGCAGAAAGCTCTCCGGGCCACCGAGATCATCTTTGCGCTCTACGAGTCGGTGCGCCGCCGCGCCCGCGTCGAACTCCCGCTGGCGGGCTTCACGGACAGCCCCTTCCTGGCAATGCTGGAGAACGGGGAGTTCGGGCAGGGGAACACCGGCGGCTGAGCAGCATCAGGAAGCTCGTAAGTTCGCCTGCCTTATTCCGGACTGCGCTTGTTATGGATCACCGGCTTGCGGAGGAGGGATCTCAAACTGTAGCGCCGGGTTTTGTACGGCTTCAGCGGCTTCCCCTCCTGTGCAGCGCCGATGGCCTCCGGGCGGTAATAACCGACGGTGGCGATATCGCCCCTGCGCCGCAGGATCTTCGCCAGCCGGGCGCGCCAGACCTGGCCCCGGCTGGCGTCCACGATACCCACATGCGGGCCTCCCAGCCCGCCGTCCTCCATAGCGACCAGGATCGCCGTTTTCCCGGCTCGTGTTCGCACGGCCTTGATAGCTTCGATCATGTAATATTCGGAGAGGAGCTTTTTTCGCTTCCCTGTGCGGAGGTTGTAGAGGTAGAGTGACTGGCCTTCCCCTTCGTAGCCGCCCGCCCCGTCGCTTCCCGAATAGGCAACCGCCCTTCCGCCGGGCATGCCCCAGGCGCGGAGCGCCGCGTCCGCTATCTTTTTCCGGCTTCCTTGCCTGGTAACGTAGAGCGGCCCGGTCAGGCTTTCGCCCTTTTCGATAGTAAGGTTAATGGAAGGAGCGGCTGTCTGCCGGACCCGCCCGTCTCCCCTGCCCGGTGGCATAAGGCCGAATACAGCCACGGCGATCAAGACGGCCCATCCAGGCAGGCGAATCGCGGAACGGGTACGGAAATTCGCAACGCTCATGAGTCGTTCTCGTTTTCATTGAAACTGGGGTCGCGCTTTCGCAGGTAGATTTTATTGTCGGGGACCAGCCGGTGCGCCAGAACGTCCCAGCCGTGCGATTCGGCCAGGGAGCGCAGATCCACCCGTGTTATGCCCGGCGGGATGATCTTAGGTCTCAGCGGATCGAGCATATGGCCTGTCGGCAGCGCGATCTTCAAAGCGTCGCACAGGCTGCGAAGATCGACGCGGGTAACCCCTTTTTCGACCTTCGGGTTGCACTCCACCAGAGTGTTGTCCGGCAGGATGACGATCTTGAGCGGTTTGAGTTCCGCGGTTGCCAGAGCGCGAAATCGCTCCCAGTTCCAGAGCGGCCCTGGGTCGATTTTGCGCCCCGGGGAGACCTGGTTGTGACCGACAAAGCGGCCAATGGTAATCAGCGGATGGCGGGCCATGATATCCCGCGCAAGCTGCGCCACGGCCTCATAGTGGAAATCGGTGAATTCCTCCGGGGGGCCGAGATTGGACATTTCGATCCCGATGGAAAAGCTGTTGACCCCGCTCCGCATCACGCCGTCATGGTCTGCCTACTGGCTCTTCCCGGCATGCCAGGCCGCCTTGCTTTCGAGAACCAGGGCCTTGATTCCGAACCCGTCATGACGGCCCACCAGGTAATGCACCGATACCAGGCGGTCCATCCCGCCCCGCAGTACCTCCAGGTCTCCCTGTTCCCGTCCGGCGGTATAATGGACGACCACCAGGCTGACCGGCAAATCGCCGCGGCTGCCGAAGTATGGCTGCTTCATGTTGACCTTCTGAACCGGATAAAGCATCGTGTCTTCCCGATTGAACACGCATCAAAGCGATAGCACCGGCATCGTATCCTGTACATCCTCGCGAAGCACCCAGGTGCCCCTGTGAACATAATGCACCGCGAAAGCAATCCGGGGCCTGTTTTCGGATCGGTTGGCGTATGATCCGTGAATGGTCATGCCGGTAAAGAAGACGCCCCCGCCTCTCGGGACGGTGAGATACCGGATGCGTTCCGGATCGACATCGATTTCGAAGGAAACGAGGGTCTCCTGCCATTCGCGGCCCTGGCGGTCGCGCATTGCGTGCCGGTTTTCCCAGACGGCGTGTTCTCCGGGGTCTTTCGCCTTATGCGCGGCCTGCAACCCCAGCCGGTGGCTGCCCGGCACGACGCACAGCCCGCCGTTGCCCCTATCGGTTTCGGTCAGGGCAAGCCAGCAGGCCATCAGAGTGTTGGGTTCGTTGGGCAGGTAGTGGCAATCCTGGTGCAGAGCGATCCCCTGTCCGCCCGCAGGGGACTTGTCCAGAAGCATCGTCTGCACCACAGCAGGCGGGCCTTGAAGCAATTGCTGCGCCCCGCCCGCAACCGCAGGATGAGCCGCAAGATACCGATAACGCTCGTCCAGACAGTGGCCGTGCAGGTTGTACGGAGTGTCCTTCGGGCGTTCGGCCTCGTGCCGGAGAAAGGCGGCGACCTCTTCCTCCGCCAGAAGACCCTCGACGGCCACATAACCGAATTCTTCGTAATACCGCACCTGCGCGGGCGTAAGGGGGCGGTTGCTCAAAGGCATGGCTTTGCCTCCTGGGAAGATAGCTGTTAGTTATCCATTATAGATGTTTACCCCTATTTCGTCAACTTTCAGGAATGCCCTTTATATATTCCGATCAGCATAATACCAACCTGTCCTTGCGAGGAGCGCAACGAGACCGCCATCGCCAGACTCACGCTAACCAGCAGCCGTCATCGATGCAGTCTGCGAGGAGCGAAGCGACGCGGCAATCTCCAGCCTACCGAAGAAACGAGAAGGCTCTGCCTGTCGGCGTAGCCCTGGAGATTGCTTCGCCGCTTTGCTCTTCGTAATGACATCCGGAAGATCGCCGGGAACGTCCGGGGCCGCTTTCTCGTTATGTGGAATATAGGGATTCTTTTATTTCCTATCCACATCGTCGTTATATCTGGCGGAAAGGAGAAGACGATGAAGCGATTCGCGCTGTGGGTTCCGGTGGCCCTCTTCCTGATGGCAGGGGGCGCTTTGCTCTTTCGCTCGGGCCGTCCCATGACGCTGGCTGCGGAGCCGCGTCCAAGCAAAGGGGGAGCCGAATCGTCTTCCAATCGCCCCGTTCCGGCAACACAAGACAAGAAACGGGCGGAGGCGGTCGAAACCGCCACGTTCGGGGCGGGCTGCTTCTGGCATGTGGAAGAGGAATTCCGCCATATCAAGGGAGTGGTGGCTACCGAGGTCGGCTTCACGGGCGGCACGCTGGCGAACCCGACCTACAAGGATGTTTGCACCGACCGGACAGGCCACGCCGAGGTCGTCCGGGTGCGGTACGACAGATCTGTGGTGAGTTATCCGGCGCTTCTGGAAGTCTTCTGGAAGATTCACGATCCCACCACGGAAAACCGGCAGGGATTGGATATCGGCACGCAGTACCGGTCTGCCATTTTCTATCACACCCCGGAGCAGAAGAAAGAGGCTATCGCCTCCCAAAAGCATCTCGAACGCACCGGGCGATTCTCCCGGCCTGTCGTTACAGAGATCGCGCCGGCCTCCGCCTTCTGGCGAGCCGAGGAATACCATCAGCGGTATCTCGAAAAGAACGGACTGGCAAGCTGCCCCGTTCCGGGCTGAGCGTCAGCGGGAGGAACTTACGGAACGCGCCGCGAAGTAACGGGCTATAGCAGGCGAGACGCCGAGCCATACCCTTTTCCGTTTTGGAAACGGAAAAGGCCCTCAACGATAAGGAGCGATGCGTTTCATGCGACCCTCAATGTCCAGCCGCGAACGGATGCGCCACGTCTTCCGATGCGAGCCGACCGACCGGATGCCGATCCGCCTCTGGGGGGTGGACCCGATGTTTCCCTCGGCCAGGCCCTCCTGGGAGCCGCTCTACGCCATGACCGAGGAATTCGGCCTCGACCAGATCCGAAGCTGGTCTCCGAAGGCCGAGGAACAGGACGAGCCGTTAGTGCAGTATCATTCTCAGGAGCGGGAATGCCCCAAGCCGGACCTGCGGGAGATCGAAACCGTCATGGAAACCCCTGCCGGACCGCTCTCCCAGGTTTATTACGCCCCGAAAGACGGCAGCCCTGGCTATGTCCACAAGTATTTCATCGAAACCGTGGAGGATGCCCGCCGGTGGCTGTCCGTCCCGCTCCGCAAAACGGGCGTCCGGGTGGATTCCTATTTCGAACTGGAGCGGCGGTCGGGCGATTCCGCCCTCCTGATGATCGGCCTAGGAGAGGCGATGTATGCGGTCCAGGCGATGATGGGTTCCGAAATCTTCGGCTACTGGCTCATCGATGAGCGCAATCTCCTCCATGAGATGATCGACCGGGCCTACGCGGGCATCGAGGATGCGGCCAAGCATTACCTGGCCCATAACCTCGGGGACTGCTACGGCTGGGTAGGGCCGGAACTCTGCATCCCGCCCCTGGCCTCCCCGCAAGATTTCCACGAGTTCGTCTTCGCATACGATAAGCGCATCATCGATCTAGCGCATGACGCCGGAAAGCTGGTCTGGGTACACTGCCACGGGGACATGCACCCGGTGCTGGAGGGCTTCGCGGAGATGGGGGTGGACTGCCTGAACCCCATCGAGCCGCCCCCCATCGGAAAACTCACCCTGGCAGACGCCAAGCGCCGGGCGAACGGGCGGATGTGCCTGGAGGGAGGCGTCCAGAACGGAGACTTCCAGATCCTGGAGCCGGAGGAGATGGCGAAAGTCACGGAGGCCGCCGTCGCCCAGGGTAAGCCCGGAGGGGGCTATATCCTATCCTCCACCAGCGACCCCTCCACCTGGGTTTCTCTCTCGGAAAAGATCATCGCCAACCACCGGGCTTTCGTCGAGACCGGCTCGCGCCTGGCGACTTATGACTGATCCGCATTTCCAGCCCGATATCCAGGCTCCTAAATCCGGGCCTGAGCAGCGACCGGCTCCGCAGCGCCCCGGGATGACCTGGCGCGTTGCGGGGCTGGCCTGCCTGTTGTCGGCCCTGAACGCCTACTGGATCGTCAAAACCGAAGTCGTCTGGGCTTTCATCCATGCCACCGTTCTCTCGATTTTCTTCAATGTCCTCTTCTGCCTTTTTATCGTCGTCCTCCTGAACCGGCTCCTGACCCGCTTCCTCCCGCGTCAGGCCCTCCAGCCAGGCGAGATGGTCGCTCTCTATGTCCTTCTCTGCGCCTCCACCGCCGTCTTCGGGCACGACTTCCTGCAAGTCCTCGCCAACCTGCTCGTTTATCCCTACTGGAAGGCCGGAAGCGAGGGGAACTGGGGCCAGCCGGTGACCCAGCGCCTTCCCCGCTGGCTGGTGGTCACCGACAAATCGGTTCTGGAGGGCTTCTGGCTGGGAAGCTCCAGCGCGTACAGCCCGGAAGTCCTGAAAGCCTGGGCCGTGCCGCTCCTGGCCTGGATGGGGTTCATGCTCGTCCTGATCTGGACGATGCTCTGCGCCGTCAGCCTCCTGCGCCGCCGGTGGACGGAACATGAACGCCTCTCCTTCCCTCTTGTGCAGATCCCCCTGGAGCTCCTGGTTCACCATGACCGGCTCCTGAAAAGCCGGATGTTCTGGATCGCCTTCGTCCTGGCGGGCGGCCTGGATCTCTGGAACGCCCTGGCGACCGTCTACCCGTCCTTCCCGTCCGTCAGGCTCAAACTCGATCTGGCTCCCTTGTTTGCGGAGCGCCCCTGGAACGCAATGGGATGGACGCCCCTCGCCCTCTACCCTTTCGCGGTCGGGCTGGCCTATTTCATGCCTCTGGACCTGGCCTTTTCTGCCTGGATCTTCTTCTGGATATGGAAGGCGCAGACCGTCATCCGCTCCCTGATGGGCATGGAGGCCCTGACCGGGGCCTATCTGGGCGACCAGTCCACCGGCGCGTGGATCGGCTTCGGACTTCTGTCCCTGTGGGGAACACGGCGCTATATGGCCTCCGCCTTCCGCCAGGCATTCTTCGAACGAGGTTCCGGCGACGATTCCGGGGAGCCGATGCGCTACCGGACGGCCTTTCTGGGGCTTGCCGCCGGGTTCATCGCCCTCACGGTCTTCGGGCAGTTGATGGGGCTGTCGCTGTGGGTCTCGCTGGCCTTTTTCGCCCTTTTCTTCGTCTTCTGCGCGGCAGCCACCCGGATGCGGGCGGAGTTCGGCCCCATCACCCATGACCTCTATTTCTCCGGCCCGGAGCGCGTGATGACCGTCCTGACCGGCTCCGGCCCCTACAGCCCGCAGAACCTGGTGGCCCTCTCCCAGTTCCACTGGTTCACCCGCGACTTTCGCTCCAGCCCCATGCCCCACCAGCTCGAAGGCTTCAAGCTGGGCAGGGAAGCGGGCCTGCGCCTGCGCCCCTTCATCCTGCCGATCATGGCGATCAGCGCCTTCGCTTTCGTGGCCTGGTTCTGGTGTTACCTGCACGTCATGTACGAGCGCGGGGCCATCATTCGGGTGGCCTGGCCGGGAAGCGGCTGGACCAGCCTTGCCGCCGAGTCATACCGCCGCCTGGACCAGTGGCTCGGCAGCGCGGGCAAGGGGCCGGACTTTTCGGTCTGGCAGCATTTCTTCGGCGGCCTGGGAGCCACTGCCCTCCTCCTGTGGCTCCGCCAGCGGTTCCTCTGGTTTCCCTTCCACCCTGTCGGCTACGCCCTCGCCGGTTCCTGGACGATGAGCTGGCTCTGGTTTTCCATCCTGACCGGCTGGGCCGTCAAGAGCCTGCTCCTCCGCTACGGGGGCGTGAGGGCCTACCGCCTCGCCACTCACTTCTTTATCGGCCTGGTCCTGGGCGAATTCGTCCTGGGCGGCAGCCTCTCCCTCTGGAACGCCCTGACCGACCAGATCACCTTCGGGTTCTTTCCATAGAGGAAATACAGCGCGAACAGGATCACCGGGGCCATCCATCCGGTTCCGGCAGCCCACCCGAAAGCTACCAGCGCGGCCATTCCCCCGGCTGCCCCGGCTGCCGCCCAGCCCCGGATGACCACCCCCTCATACAGTGAACTTTTGCCGATGAAAAAGCCCTTGAGAATTTTCTGATCCGGGAAAAGCCAGCACGTCAGGAAGGGATGAATCTCTTCCGCCTAACGGTTCTCCGGGGTGGCGAAATAGAAGACATCGGCGACCCCGGCGCAGAGGAACTGCATCATCCCGATCCCTGATATGCCGATGGAAGCGGTCTGCATGATGAAAATGTAGAGCAGCTCCGCCTGAGAGAAGGCCAGCCGGGGAAGCCACCGCATCAGGGCCAGGTTCAGGGCGACCAGCGTCACCAGGGCGAAGAGTACCGCAATCGGCAGAGAACATGGCGGCCAGATCGGTGGACTGTGAGATGATCTCGATATACTCGTTCCAGAAGCACATCACCGGAACCAGCAGCAATCCAATCACCAGCGCGCGGGGCGTACTCCCCTGCAATCGCGGCTTCGGGCCGGCAGTGCGACGGGTCCATGCGGCTTTTTCGGGGTCAAGGCCGGTCAAGGCTTTACTCTTGTTGGTGAAAACAGGATATTCGCCGGTCGGAGGCGAGCCATCACGCTGTCATTGCGAGGAGCGCAAGCGACGAAGCCATCTCCAGACTATCACCGAAGAGCGAAACCGCTTGGCTCACAATAACGATGGATTCTTGATGAACTGCTGTTTCTCTGCTTTTCCCTGGGATCCGCAGGAAATTGCCGAAAAAACGCGAAACACATTCCCAATCCGAGGGATTTCCTGAAAGGGATGTGATACCAGTGGCAAAGAGCAGACGTTTTCCGCGGTGGATGTTCATTTTCCTGATGCTGTCGCTGGCGGCAGCGATCCAGGCCGGAAACGGGCTGGAGAAGGGGTTTCAAAACCCGCCCGATTCGGCAAGGCCCCATACCTGGTGGCACTGGGTCAACGGCAATGCCAGCCGGGCCGGAATCACCGCCGACCTGGAGGCCATGAAATCAGCCGGGATCGGCGGGGCGCAGATCTTCAATGTCGACTGTGGCCTTCCTGACGGCCCGGTGCCCTTCATGAGCGATCAGTGGCGGGGCCTGATCCGCCATGCCGCCGCGGAAGCGGATCGCCTGGGTTTGGATCTCTGCATCCACAACTGCGCCGGGTGGTCCAGCAGCGGCGGGCCGTGGATCCGGCCCGGCCAGGCCATGCAAACCCTGGTCTGGTCGGAAAAGGCCGTGTACGGCCCGGCCCGCCTTTCCGAAACCCTGCCTCAGCCGGCGGCCCGCCTGGGATACTACCGCGACATCGCTCTTCTGGCCTTTCGGATTCCGCCCGGCGAGGCGGAGAATCAGGCGAGGAGGCTTCGAATCGACCGGATCCAGGTCAAGGCCGCTTTCGACCGGGCGGACAGGCTTCAGCCCGATCTGTCCCCCACCCCGCCCGGCCTGGCCGTTCCCCGGAGCGGCATCGTCAATCTGACGGGCCGCATGACAGGCGAAGGGAATCTCGCCTGGGACGTTCCGGCAGGGGAATGGGTGATTCTCAGAATCGGCCACACGCCTACAGGGGCTGTGAACGCGCCCTCTCCGGAATCGGGCCGGGGTCTGGAGTGCGACAAGCTCAGCCGCGAGGCGCTCCGGGCGCACTGGAACGGGATGATGGCAGCCGTCCTCCGAGACCTCGGCCCCCTGGCCGGGCGTGTCCTGAACAATTCCCTGATCGACAGCTATGAAGTCGGCTGTCAGAACTGGACGCCCCGCTTCCGGGAGGAGTTCCGGCGCAGGCGGGGCTATGACCTCCTGCCCTTCCTTCCCATTATCACCGGGCGGGTGGTGGATAGCATAGCGATATCGGAGCGGTTCCTGTGGGATTTCCGCCGCACCATCGCCGACCTCTATGCGGACAACTATTTCGGCTACTTCGGGGAGCTATGCCGCCGACACGGGATGCAGTTTTCTGTGGAACCCTACGGGAACGGCATTTTCGACAACCTCCAGTGTGGCGGCCTGGCCGATATCCCGATGGGCGAGTTCTGGGTGGGCGGTTGGACGCTGGAGACGGCCAAGCTCGCCGCCTCCGCCGCCCATGCCCGCGGGCGAAAGGTGGCCGGCGCGGAGTCTTTCACCGCCGACGACCAGCGCGGGCGCTGGCTGGCCGATCCCTATTCCATCAAGGCCCTGGGCGATCTGGCCTTCAGTCTGGGAATCAACCGTTATATTTTCCACCGCTACGCCCACCAGCCCTGGATGAACGTCCGGCCCGGCCTGACGATGGGGCCGTGGGGAACTCACCTGGAGCGCACCCTGACCTGGTGGGGCCCCGGCTCCGCCTGGCTGAAATATGTCGCCCGGTGCCAGCATCTCCTCCAGTCAGGCCGCTTCATCGCCGATGCCTGCTACTATTACGGGCAGGACGCCCCGAACGACCTGCCGGGCCGGAACGCCCTCCGTCCCGAACTGCCGCAGGGCCACGATTATGACGGCTGCGATGCGAGCGCGCTGCTCAACGAGATGTCGGTCAGGAACGGTTTCCTCACCCTGAAGAGCGGGATGCGCTACCGCGTCCTGGTTCTGCCCGAGAGCCGAGTGATGACGCCCGCCGTTCTTCGCAAGCTGCGCGACCTTGTGAGGGCCGGGGCAACCATCGTCGGCCCGAAGCCTGCCTTCTCCCCGAGCCTGGCCGGATACCCGGACTGCGATGCCAAGATCGAACGGCTGGCCCGGGAGGTCTGGGGCGACTGTGACGGCAAGCGCATCCGGGAAAGACGCTCCGGCAAGGGGCGCGTGGTCTGGGGCAAGCCGCTTCAGGCCGTCTTCGCGGAAATGGGCGTCCGGCCCGATTTCCGGTTCGCCTCCCCTTCGCCCGATACGCAACTGGTCTATATTCACCGCCAGGCGGCCGGGGCAGATATCTATTTTGTCTCCAACCAGCAATACCGCCCCGTACAGGCCGAATGCACGTTCCGCATCGGAGGCAAAGCGCCCGAACTCTGGCATCCCGATACGGGCCGGACGGAGACCGCCCCTGTCTATCGGGAGCAAGGCGGCGTTACAACCATTCCCTTGCGGTTCGATCCCGCCGGTTCGGTGTTCGTGGTCTTCCGGCGATCCTCTCAGGGGACCGACCATCTGATATCTGTCGCCCGTTCCGGCCCGTCTGTCAGGCAGCCCAGACCCGGCCTACAAATCCGGAAAGCCTTCTACGAAGCAGCCGATGGCCGGGGTGCCGATGTGACGGCAACGGTTTCCGGCCTGGTGGCGAAAGGCCAATACTCGATCCCGGCCACCAACGCGCTTTTCGGCGACCCGACCCCCATGGTGGTCAAAAGGCTCCGCGTCGAATACACCCTGAACGGTAAACTTCTGCAAAAAACCGTGGCCGAAAACGAAACCCTCGATCTGGCCCGGCCCTTTGAGGACTCACCTCTGCCAGATTTCGCCCTGTCCCGCCCGAATAGAGGGTTGGCCGAAATCCTCCCCTGGCAACCGGGCCGCTATACTTTCAGAACCGTAAGGGGAAGGGTGGTGCAGGTCAATGCGGGAAACAGCGCCGAAGTTCTGCCCCTGAAAGGCTCCTGGATGCTCCGCTTTCCCGCAGGCTGGGGCGCTCCCCCGCAGGTTCGCCTGGGCCGTCTGATCTCCTGGACGCAGCACAGCCACCGGGAGGTGCGCTACTTCTCCGGCACGGCGGAATACACCAAAAAGTTTTTCATTCCGCCCGGTTTCATCCGCCCGGGCCGGGCCGTCTATCTCGATCTGGGCCGGGTCAAAAACCTGGCCGAAGTCCGGCTCAATGGCCGGAAGCTGGGAACGCTCTGGAAAGTCCCCTTTCGCCTGGACATCACCGGCCTGGCCCGCCCCGGCCTCAACCGGCTCTCTGTGAAGGTGACCAATCTCTGGCCCAACCGCCTGATCGGAGATGAACAACTGCCCGGCGAGGTGGAATGGAACGGGAACGCCATCAAGCAGTGGCCTCGCTGGGCGGTCGAAGGCAAGCCCCGCCCGAAGTCGGCCCGCTATACCTTCACCACCTGGCGATTCTACCGGAAAGACTCGCCCCTGCTTGAATCAGGGCTTCTCGGCCCGGTATCCCTGCGCTCGGTCAAAACAATAACCATCCGGTGAACGCGCTGTATCGAGCAAAATTCGGGCTGGCGATTGCGTTGGGGCAACCGGCAAAAGCAACCGCTCTTATAAAAGCCAACCGCCCCCCGCCGAAGCCCGGCAGGGGGAGTGGCTTGGGGTGCTTTGCTCAATCTCCCAATAGCCCGCACAGTCTAAGCCCTCCCCCTTAGCAAGGGGGGTTGGGGTGCTTTTCAAGCAAGGGGTTCTTCCCGGCCCTATCCCAATGTCAGCGCCAAAGATAAGAAATCATCCACCCAGGAGCGCCTTCATGTATACTCCTCCCGACCAGGGCCAGTACCGGGTCGAAAGCCTGTCCCCGGACTACTTCCTGATGCTGCCGCAGGAGGCGGTGCGCTACAGCCCGTTTCCTGATGACTTGCCGCATAACGCCATCTGGGATTTCGGGTGCGGGCCGGGCGATACGATGTGTGCTGCCCTCTGCGGGGAGTTGAGCGCGGCGGTTTCCGTTCGCCTCTATCGATATATGCCCGATACCGGCGGCCTCCGCTTTTGCTTTGACGGCGGGCCGGTTACCCTGACCTCACCGCGCATGATCCCGCCCAGCAAAATTCACACCTCCATCCACCCCACCCACGAGGGCAAGGTGATCATGACCACCCACACGGCGGCCCGTTCCCAGGTTCATTCTCACTGGATGATCTCGTTTCACTTCAGTGATTATCTCTATGCTATCGATCCTGCGACTCTGAAAGGGGAGCGCACGGGGCGGTTTGTCCCGGAGGAATACAGCCCAGCCCTTCCCTCCGCCCTGAAAGGCATGGCATTCGATGGGGACGGAACCCTCTGGTATGCCGTCATGTGGCCTTCCGCCAGCAGGGGGGAACATACGCACCTGCACCGATGGGACATTCTGAGGGGAGTCCGCCCGGAATGTCTGGGGATGCTCGGCGCGCCGGGCCGGGTGACCTCCTGTATCGGCGAGATGCTGATGGACAGGAGGGATGTGCTGCATATCGCCGATACCAACCACGGCGGCGACCCGCCGGGCATCCTGGCGGTCGATACGCGCAGGCTGGCGGAACTTCAGGGATGCGCCCGCCCGCAGGCGCTCGATCCGGTTCCCTATATCGCCTACCCGGATGGCAGAACGCTTTACCCGGAGGAAGGCTTCAAAGAAAGGGCCGCCCGCTACCTCTGTTTCGTGAAGGAGACGGAAGAGGAAAACCGATTCATCACCGAACAGGCCAGTACATCGGTCCGCGCCGATTCCGCCTCTGCCCTCCGCCTCTGGGAGCGCCTCCCCAGAGGCGAGGCCGCCGCCCGGGCGCTGCGCTGGGAGGAGAGCGGCGATCTGGCCCTCTGGTGCGGCGGCCCCGGCATCTGCCGCCGCCTGACGATCCGGAACCGGACGATCATTGACATCGCTGAGGGGGATGAGAGAATACCTTCTCCCGAGGCCGCGCCTGAGGCGATCCGTTCTGCGAGGCTTCCCTGGCGGCAGGGAAGGCAGCACCGGGCCAGAGCCTCCTGCTGGCTGAAATGGAAAAAAAGCCAGTGGCTGATCGGAACCGAGGACGGCCTGCTGGCCCGCTTCGATGAAGATACCGGCAAAACCTTTGCGCTGGGGGCCGTGGGCCTGCACGGACCGGTGCATCAGTTGACCGCCGACCTGGATTGCGCCTGCGCCTACGGCGTCTCGGGTGACCCGAACGGCCTGGGACATGTCTTCTCCTACGACGACGCGAACGGCCTGCGTGAGATCGGGCGGACGCGCCTTTTCCCGCCCGACGACTACGCCAGCAGCAGCGCTGGACCGACCGCCGTCGCCCTGTCCCCCGATGGGCGCACCCTGGCGGTCGGCACCGCTGACGATCTGGCATGCCTCTATCTTTATGAGAATCCCTGGAGAGTATAGATGGCCGCTTCACATCAAAACGACGCCCTGCCGGGCATCATCCGGATTACCGACAAACTCCTCTATGAGGACACCATCTCCCCGTTCATCTATGGTGACTTCATGGAACCGCTGAACGATCTCCTGCCGGGGATGTGGGCGGAAAAGATAGAGGACAGGTCTTTCGCCGGCACCTTGCAGCCCGGCCAGACGTGGCCTCCGGACAGCCGGTGGGACTACCCTCGTTGGCATTCCTTCGTATGCGGAGTACCTTTCCGGGAAGCGTCTCCCACCTCTCATCCAGATTTCGAGATGCCGACAGCCTCCGCCGTTCTGGAGATGGATCCGGCCCGGCCTTTTTGCGGCAGGCAGTCGGCGAAAGTAACGGTATCGAGAGGAGATGGCAAGCCTTTCGTTGCGGGGATTATCCAGGAAGGCATGTCGGTTCGAGAAGGCGAGAAGCTCAATTTCGAGATGTATCTCAGGGGCGAAATCGCCGGCGAAGGAACGGTCAAAGCCCTCCTCGGTCGGAGCTACGGTGTTTTCTTCCGCGCCTACGCTGAACTCGAATGGAAGGGCGTCACCGGGGAATGGCAAAAGCACTGCGGGCAATTGATCTCCGGCGTAACGGATGAGGAGGCGGCCCTGATGATCGGCCTGTCCGGGGAGGGCGTTTTCTGGGCCGATAAGGTCTCCCTGATGCCTGAAACGAACCTCTGCGGCTGGCGGCCCGATGTGGTGGAGGCGGTCCGGGCGCTCACGCCCCGGATCATCCGGTTCGGGGGATCCTCGCTCATCTACTACCAGTGGGAGAATGGCATCGGGCCGAGGGAGAGGCGGGCCCCCTTCGAGAATCGTCCCTGGGGTAATATGGAGGAAAACGATGTCGGCCTCCACGAATTCTTGCAGTTCTGCGAGCTGGTAGCAGCCGAGCCCCTGATCTGCCTCAACTCCAACTCCACTGCCATCGGGCAGATATTGGACGAGATCGAATACTGCAACGGCCCGGCGGATTCCCCCTATGGCCGCATCCGTGCGGAAATGGGTCATCCCGAGCCCTTCCATGTGCGCTTCTGGCAGATCGGCAACGAGCAGAGCGGGGAAGCCTATGAGCGCACCATGGCCGAATACGCCCACATCATCCGCCAGCAATATCCCGACCTGGTCTTGATGGCCTCCTACCCGTCAGACAACATCCTGCAAAATCTTTCCGGCGATCTGGATTATATCTGCCCTCACTACTATACCCCTTACAGCCCGGAAGGAGAGGCAGGGATCGTCCGGCTTATTGAGCGAATCCGGCAGGAGGGCCGGAATCCGGACCTCAAGATCGGCCTCACCGAATGGAACCATACGGCAGGCCACTGGGGCTGGGGAAGGGCCTGGCTCCTGACGCTTTATAACGCCCTGAACGCCGCCCGGATGTTCAACATGTTCCACCGTCTGGGCGACAGGGTTCGCATCGCCAACCGTTCCAACCTGACCAATAGCTGCTGCTCCGGCGTCCTCCAGACAAGCACCTCCGGCCTGTACCTGACGCCCTGTTACCATGTCCAGAAAGCCTATGCCAACCTGTCCGGCGATCAGGCCCTTCAGGTGGAAGCTGCTGCCGGTGAAACGCTGGACGTCTCCGCCACCCGCCGCAGTCAGGACGGGGAAATCGCTTTGTTCGCGGTCAATGACCGGCCCCTCCCCCGGTCATGTGCCATTATCCCGGAAGGCATTCCGCCGGGAACCCGAGCGGTTCGGGTCTGGACATTGACCGGTCCCTCGCTGTCTGCCGTCAACAGCTTCCAGGAGAAAGAACGGGTTGCCCCTACCGAAACGGAGTTTCACGGGCAGGGAGGGAGCATGGCATATACATTTCCGCCGCATTCAGTGACGATTTTGCGGTTTGAGGGGTGAATTGTTTTGCTCAAGTCTATAGGGCGAATCGTCTGTTCGCTCCCCATCAATCGTCAAAAAGATACCAGTGTTTCTTCACCAGCAAAACCCATGTTCCCTGTCTTTCCCATGTGTAGTGATAGGTATCGGACAGGATGTTCAGTGCTTTCCAGACCGGCTCATCCTTAATCGGCTTCCGCAGATATACGGGCCGCTGCCTTTGTTCCGGAGGGCCGTACGGGACAAGATCACGATGGCAGGTAGCCACAATACTCAGGCCGCTCTGTTCAGCTAATCTCTGAAGCAGTTCTGGAAAAGAGACCCCGTACGCCGCTTTCCGCGATGAAGCATCCCTTCGGTCGGTCAGATGGCTGATAGTGACATGTTTTTGAAGCTGTTTGTCATCTTTGCCCCGCTCGTTCTTGACAGCTTCAGCGCCAACTTCGCGAGGCCGGAGCATATCAACACTATGCCATGGCGCAACCCATTGGCTGCCTCCTGTAAAATACCGCAGGTAGAGGGTAGGCCGCTCCGGCGGTCCTCCATGGATAAACTGCATAAACCCCTTTTCCCTTAAGGTTTCGGAAGACCATAGCACATTGCCCTGGGCATCCGACAGGGTTCCACCGCCGCCTAAGCCCTGCATGAACAGGTCCTGCTGTTCCCGGCTCAGATCGGACACCTGGAAACTCAACTCCTGACCGCCCAGCAGGTTGTTCCACTGCTGAGGGGAGAGTATCGACAGGAGCGCCAGCTTTCCTTGCCAGGTCACGTTATCCATATGCTGGGCGATAGCTCGGTCACGCCGGTAAACGGCATTGCGATTTTTCTGTTGATAGGCCCATTGAATCGTTCGCCACTGCTCTTTTAGCCTGCGCGTACGCAGGGCGCGGGCTTCGGTTCGCTTCTCGCGTTTGAGCCTGTGATAAGAGGCGGATTCGCTTAATAGGCGTTCACCTTTCGAGTTCGTCCTTATTTCGTAACCGCGCAAGACGCATATTTTCTCGATGATGTTATCCAGGCTATCGCTGCCGAATATATGTACCTTTTCCCGGCTGATATCCGGGGTGGCTCTGAAAATAGGGCCTGATTGTTTTCGGATCTCCAGCAAAATCTGTTTGATCGAAGACGATTTAAGCGAGAGCGATAGGGATGCGTGTGCTATACCAAGTTGAAAATTTATGATAACAAATAAAATAATAAATGGAAAATGAGCTTTTACTTTCATTTCTTGTTTTCTATTTCTTTATTTCTACTAACATCGTTACGGAAGCTAGAAATGGAATATAACAGCTTCATAGCTTTTATTAAGCTCATATCAGTATCAAGAAGATATTGCCAGTTCTCTCATGCCAGGGTCGTTTGAGGCTGATACGCTAAGCCGCATTCTTTCCCCTAAACTTTCTGAGAGCGTTACTCTAAAAGGAGGATTAGGATTAGTAAAAGTCCATATTAGTGATTGCGGAGGAGCGTAAAGCCATATTCCTGGCGGTTCATTCTCCCAAGTAACTGTATAGTTTCCCGAATTGGGTACGCCTTTTTCTAACTTTGCATATGGATAATAAGTTGCATCACTATAAGTAGAATCTGGCTGTATTGTCACTGTAGTGCCATTTGATACGTATTCATAGTTTCTCAGGCCCGGGTACATTGGGGGGTTGTAAATTGAGACATTGGTTGTCCCTTAATAATACCAACCCGTTAGAGTTCCATTACTGTTATATATATACTTATATAACCGATCAGTTTGATAAGTTGCAGCGTATACAATGGTATAAACAACTAAGGATAAAGCTAAGGTAACTAAAACTCGTTTCATCATATACTCCTTTCTGTAGTCATATTGTCTTATCGGATTCTATATCAATTTATATACAAGTTCATACCCTTATGGGATCAAGCCTAACGTACAAAGACGCTCTCTCCGTAGAGGGTGACCATCGTCTTTTTGCAGAGTCGTATTTGTGGGACGATGAGAAAAGTGGCGAACTGACAGATGGGCGTGTTTCTGGCACATAGGGGCCAAAGGTGGCCGTTGGTGGATAAATGGTTGTACTCGCGCTGGGAGCGGACGGAGGATGATATCCGGGCGGAGGTGACAGAGAAGGCATGAGAGTATCGGGGCAAGGCGGCGTTGGCGTTAGAAGTGCTGCGGCAAGCGAAGGCACGAAGTCATTTGAAAGTAAAATGGGCGATGGGGGATCAGGGTAGGGGAAGTCGCCGGTGTTCCGGGACGCGGTGGCGGGGGTCGGGAAGGCCGGTAAGCGGTACATGCTGGAAGTGCCCTCCAACCCCCCGGTGCGGGGATGGGAGAAGGCGGAGGGTACGTAGACACCCGGGACCGCGACGAGGCCTAGCCCGAGATCCCCTAAGATGATCTCCCAGGAATAAGGGGCCAGAAATCAGGCAGCCATGGCAATGGTCTGCTCACACTTGGCGAGGATCTTCTCGAACGACTTGGCGGTCCAGAGGAACGCATGAGCGCGCTCATTCCATTCTCGGATAAACGCCTGCCACTGCGCCGCCAAATCGGCCTTGTCCGTGAAGTCCACCCCCTTCAGACGTTTGC
>JADLDR010000131.1 GCA_020846535.1 Armatimonadota bacterium
ACTCCTCTAGCTCCTCGAAGCGGGTCTGGGGCGGCTCCTTGACCCGCTTGCGGTAGGCGTTGATGAAGTTGTTCATGAGGATCTTGAAGATCCAGGGCTTGAAGGAGGTGCCCCGGTCGAACTGGTGAAAGCCCTGGTAGGCCTTGAGGAAGGTTTCCTGGACGAGGTCTTCGGCGTCGGTGGGGTTGCGGGTCAGGCGCAGGGCGGTGCGATACAGCGAGTCCATCAACGGTATCGCCAGCTTCTCGAAATCGTTGCGCCTGACGGCATCGGTGTTTGTCATTTTGTTCTTTTCCAATCGGCGGATGCCTCCGTGCTGCTGTTTCGCCGGCGTATCGGGTTGTCCTTTCGATTTTTCAGGCGTATGGCGGCGGGATGCGCCGCAGCGCGCTCTGGCGATGTATTGATCTTATCGCGGCAGCTCGGGGCGGTGGGCGTAGACCATCGGGTTGACCAGGTGAGAGGGGCGCTGGCCCTGAAGGGCCTGGATGGCGCTGGCGATGGCCTCTTCCTGCACGGCTGCCAGCGATTCCTCGGAATACCAGGCGATATGAGGCGTCAGGATGACATTGGGAAAGGACAGAAGGGGGTGGTCGGGCAGAAGCGGTTCCGTCTTGTAGACATCCAGCCCGGCCCCGGCGATCCGGCCTTCCCGGAGGGCGCTGACCAGGGCCGGTTCATTCACCACCGGGCCGCGCGAGGTGTTGATGAAAAAGGCTCCCGGCTTCATGGCCCCAAACGCCCTCTCGCCGAACAATCCGGCGGTTTCCGCCGTTAAAGGGGTGTGGGCCGAGACGAAATCGCTTTCGGCAAGCATTTCCAGCAAACCCGTCCGGCGCTCCACCCCGAAGGCGGACAGCACATCGTTATGAAGGTAGGGGTCGAAGGCGAGAACGCGCATCCCCATCGCTTTTGCCTTGACGGAGAGCGAGCGGGCGACCTTGCCGAAGGCGGCCAGCCCCAGCGTTTGCCCGCGCAGCCGCCGGACAGGGGTTCCCGAAGGGTAATCCCACTGCCGGTCCCGCAATGCCCTATCGTAGATGAAGAGCTTCCGGGCGCAGGCGAGCATCAGAGCCAGAGCATGGTCGGCCACTTCATCGACACAGTAATCGGGCACATTACAGACGAAAACGCCGCGCTCCGTGGCGGCCTCCACATCCACCGCATCGTACCCGATGCCTACCCGCACAATCACCCGGCAGCGCGGCAGGCGCTCGATGACAGAGCGCGAGGCGCGAACATGAAAATTCATCAGCGCGTCGGCATCGCGGGCGATCTCGACCACATCGGCCTCGGAACGGCACTGGCCGTCCACCACCTCCGCCCCGATAGCCCCGGCTGCATTCCGAAAAATATCCAGGGTAGGATAGGGATAGTCCGCTACGACGATTTTGAATGTTGGCATAAGATATCCTTTGCTCCTAAAAGAGAAGCCGAGCCGCTAACCGGGAAACACTATTTCGGATCAAGCAGGAAGAATCCTCCTTTTAGCCAAATATATAAAAGGTTGATTGCGATGAGGGGGGGAAATGCCGAAATTGTGGCATAATGTGGTTCTCTCAGTGCTGCTGGGGATGCTGGGGATCCTCGGGGTCTGGGCTGCCTTTCGCCTGGAAGAGAGCCAGAACGAGCATCAGATCGGGGAGCGCACTCGCCAACAGGCATCGTTTCTCCAGCGGCATATCGCCGACAGGCTGGGCCAGACGCAGGCCGGTCTGAGCCTCTATTTTCGATCTCATCCTGTCCCGTCCTCAACTGTGGAAGCGGATATCGACCATCTGCGCCGCGGGTTTCCCGCTCTCGAAAACCTCTGCTGGTTGGGTGGAGGCAGGCCGGTTCCGCCGGGACTGGAGGAGATCCACCCCCGACTCGGCAGATTCCGGGGGGCTCCGCCGGAGACATCTGCCTTCACCTTCCCGATAGATACCGAGCGAACCGGATTGGCTTTGCTCTTCCGCATCCAGACGCCGTTTTCGGCTGCAAGCCTGGGGCTGGCTACCCTGAGCCTGGATAACCTGATGGAAGGCTTGCCCGGATTGCAAAGCGGGCAGACGGCTCTCAAGCTGACCGATGATCAGGGCCGGGTTTTCTGGATCTCGCGCACCTTGCCCCGCGATCCCATCGAGGCTCCTTTCCATATCAGGGCCGCCAATGTGAGCTGGAGCGGTTCTCTCCTGGCGGATTCGTCTCGCAGAGATATGAGCCAGGCAGTCTATTCGGTGATCCTGGTGATGCTGGTCTGTATGATCGGGCTGTCCTTTATCTGGAGGGGCCATTACCGGCAGGAGCAGTTCGAGCGGGCGAACGCGCTCATGGAGGCTCGCAACCGAGAACTCGCCGCCCTGAACGAGACCATCACGGCAGCCAGCCAGACGCTCGACCTGAATGTCGTCCTTCAGGTGGCCTTGCAGAAAGCTTTGAACGCCGTACATGCGGTTATGGGAACGATTCTCCTGCTGGAGCCGGAAAGCAGAGAACTCAAGCATGTGGCGTCTCTGGGCTTTACCTCCGAAGAGATCAAGGAACTCGGCAATGTGCGGGTAGGGGAGGGTGTGACCGGCCAGGCAGCAGCCCGCCGGGAGACCATTGTGGTCCCGGATGCGCTCTCCGACCGGAGGGCGGAGAGCCCTCGCCTTCTCCGTCAGGCGAAAGGGATCGGGGTGAGGACTATCGTTTCGGTTCCCCTGGTGTCGAAAGAGCATGTGATGGGCGTCCTCAACGTGGTGGACAAGCATCCCAGGTATTTTGCGGCGGAAAGCATCAGCCTCCTGAACGCCATGGGGCGACATCTGGGAGTGATTATCGAAAACGCCCGCCTCTACGAACGGGAGCACCGCATCGCGGATGTCCTTCAGCGGAGCTTCCTGCCGCCGATGCCGGACCGGTACGAAGGTTTCGAGTTCGCCCAGCGATACCGGACGGCGCTGAACGAGTCGCTCATCTGCGGCGATATCTGCGATGTTTTTCCTCTACCCGATGGCAATCTGGTGGTGGTGATTGCCGATGTCTCCGGGTCGGGGCTGCAATCGGCCCTGCAAACCAACATCGTGCGCTACGCCATCCGGGCCTACACCCTGAGGAACACCAACCCTGTCGATGTGTTGAAAAACGTGAACGCCCTGCTTTGCAGCCCGATGCTGAACTGGGTGCAGGACGCGGCCCACCGCCAGAACGGGAGCGGGTTCCGGGAGGGGTTCGTCACCGTTTTTCTGGGCATCATCGATCCGAAAACACGCCTGATGCGCTACGCCAATGCAGGCCACCAGCCTCCCATCCTCTACCGCTTCGGGCGGCAGGAGGCGGAATTTCTCAAGGTGACGGGAACGGTGGTCGGAGCCTTCGGGGACACGCAGTACGGAGCGCAGGAATGCTTCCTGAACGCCTGCGACGCGCTTCTGCTCTATACCGACGGCCTGGTGGAAAAACAGGGTCAGGATATCGCCAAAACTACCGGAGAGTTGGCCGAATTCTTCGCCCGCATCGCCGCCTGCGATCACCCCTTGAGCGATATCGCCGACTGTCTCTACGAAGGCGCTCTGGAGCTGGCCTCCGTTCCGGGGGACGATATCTCTCTGCTCTTGGTGCGGGACGGGGAAGGAACAGAGAGCGTTTAGGGCGACAGCCCTCTGTCCCTTCCTACAAAGGCAAAAAGACCGAGAAAACGCTGCCTTCGTTGAGGCGGCTGCGGACTTCGAGGCGTCCGTGGTGAGCGTCGACGATGCGTTTGACGATAGAGAGGCCCAGTCCGGTTCCGGTGACCTGAAGGGTCTCGGGGCGCTTGATGCGGTGAAACTCGGTGAAGAGGCGGGGCAGATCTTCTTCCGCGATCCCCAGGCCCGTATCCTCCATATCGAGGCGCAGGAAAGACGCCTCCTGCGACAGCCGGGCGGTGACGGACCCGCCGGGCCGATTGTATTTGATAGCATTGCTGATCAAATTGGTCAGAAGGCGCGTGATCTCATCCTTATCGGCGAGGACCGCCGGGAGCGATTCAGGGATTTCCGCCGTCAGCCGAACCTCTTTTTTTTGGGCCTCCTCCTCGAAAAAGAGGACGGCTTCTTTCGCCAGGTCGCCGAGCGCCACCGGGGCCAGATTGCGCCGGATGCGCCCGGACTCCATGCGGGAGACCTGAAGAAGGTCATCGACCAGGTGCAGGAGAGAATCGGTGCGCTCTCGGGCGCGATGCATCATCCTGCGGGCCCGCTCCGGATCGTGAGCGATGAGACCGCTGAGCAGCACATCGAGGTATCCCTCCACTGCGGCCAGCGGGGATCGCAGTTCATGGGAGACCATCGAGACGAACTGCGATTTCATCCGGTCGATCTCCTTGAGGCGGGTGATATCGCGCAGGATGGCGACCGACCCCAGAAACAGCCCGGCCTCATCCCGGACGGGCGCGATGTTGACCATCAGAACCGTGGCCTCCGGCCCCTCCCCGACCGACAATTCTCGGGAAACGCGGCGGAACTCGGTTTCCCCCTGGCTCTCCTCCAGCCAGCCGACCAGGGCAGGGCAGGGGAGCGCCTCGGCGATAGGGGCTTCCAGGGGCGGGGAGGCGGAAAGCCTCAAGAGGTGGGCCGCTGCAGGGTTGTAGAGGACAAGCTGACCCTCCCGGTTGATCACCAGCGCCCCGTCGGCCATGCAGTTGACTACCGTATGGATGCGCGACTTCTCTGCCGCCAGTTCCAGAAGGTTCCGGTCCCGCTCCTCCCGCAGCCTGCGGGACTCCACCATCAACCGGCGCGTTTCCATCCCCCGCGTAACCACAGGCAGCAGTTCGTCCGGAGCGAAGGGCTTGGCGATATAATCGTAAATCCCGCGCTTGGTGGCCTCTACGGCGCTTTCCAGGGTGGCGTAGCCGGTCATCACGATGATGCTGAGGTCGGGATCGGCTTTCCGAGCCGGTTCGATGACATCCATTCCTCCGATGCCCGGCATTTTCAAATCCAGGAGCATCATGTCATAGCCGTCCTCCCTCAGCCGCCGGATCGCCTCTTCCCCGTCGGCGGCCATATCCACTGCATACCCTTCGGGAACCAGGATGCGCCTGCACCCTTCCCGCATCCCGCGCTCATCATCGACGACCAGAATCTTGCCTTTAGCATTCATGGAATGACTCCTGTGGGGAAAGCGGAAGAGGCCCCCTCGACCCCCCCTCTTTCTTTCAAAAGCACCCCTCAACCAGAGACAGCTTTACTATATCAAATAAAGTTTAATATAGTAAAGCTGCTCATACCCCCTTGCTAAGGGGGGCTTAGACTGTGTGGTCCTTTGGTGTTCTCTCATAGGCCCCCAAGGCCGCTCCCCCGCCGAAGTCTGGCGGGGGATTGGGGGCGGTTGGCTCCTCAGCAAGGTGGATACAAAAACAAGGCCGCCCGAACGATACATTCGGACGGCCTTCAGGAAACGCGCTTGCTTACCGGTTCAGGAGGTGGGTTCGACCTCCTGCGCCCGGTATTTGTGGATGACTTCGCTGACCCGGTTGGGGTTCATCTGGGCGTAGACATCGTTGTTGACGATCATGACCGGCGCGAGGCCGCAGGCCCCGACGCAGCGGGCCTCCTGAAGCGTGAAGAGTCCGTCCTCGGTGGTCTGTTTCGCGCTGATGCCCAATTCCTCCTGCAAGGTTTGCAGGATGGTGGCGGAGCCGCGCACATAGCAGGCCGTGCCTAGGCAGACCGAGATGCAGTATTTGCCTTTCGGGACCAGGGAGAAGTAGGAGTAGAAGGTGGCGACTCCGTAAATCTCCGCGGTCGGGATCTTCAGGCTCTGGGCGATATGGTTCAGGGCAGGCTGGGGCAGGTAGCCGAAAAGCTCCTGTGTCTTGTGCAGGACGCCGATCAGCGATCCCTGTGGGTGTTCGTGGTCCCTGGTCTCCTCGATAAAGGAGTCCAGCTCTTCCCAGCGGGAACGGATATCCTGACAGGATTGGGGTGTGATCATTGGGTCACCTCCGCCTCGACTTCGGTTTCTTCATCCAGACGGAAGCCGATTCCCGGCGGGATCCGCTGGTAATAGAATGTGTGCAGCAGTTCGTGGGCCAACGGGCTGTTCGGCTCCCCGAGGAAGTCCTTGTAGAGCTGCTGGACTTCGGGATTCTCGTAGGAGCGGCGCAGCGGCTTGTCCTTGTCTTCCAGATAGAGAGCTTCGATCCGCTTGGCGAGCAGCTTCGGATCGAGCGGCAGGGCGTTGGTTCCGGCGTAGGGCTGGCCGCCGCCGCCGATGCACCCGCCCGGGCATCCCATGATCTCGATGAAGTGGTACTGTTCCTTGCCCTCTTTGACCCGTTCCAGGAGCTTGTGGGCGTTCCCCAGGCCGTGGGAGACGGCGAACCGGAGCTTGGTGCCCTCAACGTCGACTTCCATCTCCTTGACGCCCTGAAGTCCACGTACCTCGGGGGCCTCGATATTGTCCAGGTGCTTGCCGCTCACCAGGAAGTAGGCGCTCCGCATGACCGACTCGGCCAGGCCGCCGGTCACGCCGAAGATCGCGGCGGCCCCGGTGGAGAGGCCCAGCGGGTGGTCGAAATCCTCGTCCTTAAGGTTCGCGAAATCGATACCGGCGTTCTTGATCATCTTGATCAGCTCGCGGGTGGTGATGACGGCATCCACGTATTGATACTCGCCGTTCCCCATCTCGGGACGCTTGGCCTCGAACTTCTTGGCGGTGCAGCACATGGCAGCCACGCTGTAGATGTTCTTCGGATCGATCCCGAGCTTCTGGGCGTAGAAGGTCTTGATGACCGCGCCCATCATGCTCATAGGGGACTTGGCGGTGGACATATTGCTCAGGAATTCCGGATAGAAATGCTCGGCGAACTTCACCCAGCCCGGAGAGCAGGAGGTGATCAGCGGGATCGGGCCTTTGCCCTGGAGCCGCTTCACGAACTCCGCGCCCTCTTCCATGATGGTCAGGTCGGCGGAGAACTGGGTGTCCAGCACCTTATCGAAACCCAGATGGCGTATGGCAGCCACCATTTTGCTGGTCAGGGCGAGTCCGGGCGGATAGCCGAAACCTTCCCCGATGGCAGCCCTGACGGACGGGGCCACCTGGATGACCACATGCTTGTTCGGGTCGTTCAGGGCGTCCCAAACTTCTTCTACGCTGTCCTGCTCCACCAGGGAGGCGGTCGGGCAGACGTTCACGCACTGGCCGCAGGCCACGCAGACCGTTTTTTCGAAGGGCGCGTTGTAGGCGGGCATCACCACGGTCTTGAAGCCCCGGTGGGCGTAGCCCAGGGCACCCACGCCCTGCACCTCGGAGCAGAGGCGAACGCAGCGATAGCAGAGGATGCATTTGTTCGGGTCCCGGATGAGGGAGGGCGAGGAGAGATCGAGCGGGTAGTGCTTGCGCTCGCCCTCGAAGAGCCGCTCCCGGACGCCCGCCTGGTAGGCCAGCCGCTGAAGCTCGCAGTTGGCGTCCCGCTCGCAGGTCTGGCAGTCCATCGGGTGGTTGTCCAGAATCAGTTCCACGATATCGCGGCGGATGCGCCGGATCTCGGGGGTGAAAGTCTTCACCTTCATGCCTTCGGCGACCGGCAGGGCGCAGGAGGCGGGCAGGTTTCGCATCCCTTCCACCTCGACCACGCAGACCCGGCACGCGCCTTCGATGCTCAGCCGGGGATGGTAGCAGAGCCGGGGAATCCGGACTCCCACCTGGTCGGCGGCCTGCATCACGGTCGTTCCCTCCGGCACTTCGACCGGAGTTCCATCTATGGTTAAATGAATCGTTTTCATCAATGTCACCTCACGAAACGGCGATAGCGTTCAGCTTGCACCGGCGGAAACATTCGCCGCACTTGATGCATTTGTCCTGGTCGATCACATGCACCTGGCGGGGCGCTCCTGCGATGGCGTCCACCGGGCAGTTCTTCTTGCAAAGCATGCAGCCGCGGCACTTGTCTTCCAGAACCAGGTAGCTGACCAGGGCGGAGCAGCCGTGCGCCGGACACTTGTACTCCATCACATGCGCCTCATATTCATGCCGGAAGTTTTTGACGGTGCTGAGGACCGGGTTCGGGGCCGTCTGGCCGAGGCCGCAGAGGGAGGCCCGCTTGATGGTGTTCGCCAGCCGGTCCAGCTTATCGACATCGTCCGGCTTGCCCTTGCCCTCGGTGATGCGGGTCAGGATTTCCAGCATCCGCTTGGTGCCTTCCCGGCAGGGCGGGCACTTGCCGCACGATTCGTCCTGGGTGAACTCCAGGAAGAACTTGGCGATATCCACCATGCAGGTGTCCTCGTCCATGACGATCATCCCGCCCGATCCCACGATGGAACCGGCAGCCGCCAGGGATTCATAGTCCACCGACAGATCGAGGCAGTTTTCCGGCAGGCAGCCGCCGGAAGGGCCGCCCGTCTGGGCTGCCTTGAACGCCTTGCCACCCTTGATGCCTCCCCCGATGCCGAAGATGATGTCCCCCAGCCTGGTTCCCATCGGAATCTCGACGAGGCCGGTGTGCGCGACCTTGCCCGCCAGGGCGAAGACCTTGGTGCCCTTGCTCTTCTCGGTGCCGATGCTAGCAAACCACTCCGCGCCGACCAGCAAGATGGCCGGGACGGAGGCCCATGTCTCCACATTATTGATCAAGGTGGGCTTGCCCCACAGACCTTTGGACGCCGGGAAGGGCGGCCTGGGCCGGGGCATCCCCCGCTTGCCTTCGATAGATTGAATAAGGGCCGTTTCCTCGCCGCAGACGAAAGCGCCCGCGCCGTACCGCAGCTCAATATCGAAGGAGAAATCCGTTCCCAGGATATTTTCCCCCAGGAGGTTCTTTTCCCGCGCCTGGGCAATCGCCGTCTTCAGGCGTTGGATCGCCATCGGGTATTCGGCGCGGATGTAGATAAAGCCCTGGTCGCTGCCGATGGTGTAACCGGCAATCGCCATGGCCTCCAGGATGCTGTGCGGATCGCCTTCCAGGGCGCTCCTGTCCATGAAGGCTCCGGGGTCGCCCTCGTCCGCGTTGCAGATGACGTATTTTTTATCGCCCGGGGCGTCCTTGGTGAACTGCCACTTCATGCCGGTGGGGAAGCCCGCCCCGCCGCGCCCGCGCAGGCCCGATGTCTTTAGGGCATCTACCACGTCCTGAGGGGTCATGCCGGCCAGGACTTTCGCCAGAGCCTCATAGCCCCGGACGGCGATATAATCGTTGATGTCTTCAGGATCGATGATGCCGCAGTTCCGCAGGGCGATCCGCATCTGCTTCCCGAAAATCTCGACCCCGCCGTAAAGCCTGATCTTGCTGGAATCGAGCGGTGCGGAGGATTGCAGCCGGGCGACGGCCTGGCCGTTTTCAAGGTGCTGTTCGATGATTTCGGGAACGTCCGTCGCCGACAGGCCGGAATAGAGGACGGCCTCCGGGTATACCAGCATGTGCGGGCCTTCGCCGCACCTGCCGAAGCATCCGGCCTCCATGACCTGCACTCTGTCCTTCAGTCCGCGCCCCTCCATCTCGCTCAGAAGGGTCGCCTCGATCTCCTTGGCTCCGCGGGCGAGACAAGCAGGACAGACGCAAATGAGAACTTGTCGCTGTTCGCTCATTCTGATCTCCTAAATAAGTACCCAGTCCAGAAGAATCTCGTTCTTCTCCAGGTGACGCTCCACGATGCGCTTTGCCACTTCCGGAGTGACCCGGCAGTACATCACCGGAGCCTCGCCGTCGCGCACGATCTGAACCATCGGCTCCATGTCGCAGCGGCCCACGCAACCTGTTCGCAGAACGCGCACCTCTTTCAGCCCGCGCTCGGCCACCATCTCCGCAAGGGCGGCGTAAGTGTCCCCGGCCCCTGCCGCCACGCCGCAGGTCGCCATGCCGACCACCAGATAGGTGGTGACTCCGGCCTCGGCCTCCTTGCGCTCCAGGCTGGCCTTTTCCTTCATTTCATTCAAAATCGTCAATGCACTCATTGAAACCCTCGCTTTGTGAAAAAGTTTTTAGTGCGCCTCGACCTGGCTGGAAGCGGCCAGCCGGCTCACCTTCTCCAAAAACTCCTGCGGCAAGACGGGCTTGCTGATATAATCGTTGACCTGAAGCCACTCCTGCCGCTCCTCCGGGTCGCGCCCGAACTCGAAACCGGTCTCCTCCGTCACGCCGGTGACCATCAGGATCGGCGTTCCGGCCAGATGATGGTCGGCCCGGATCTGCCTTGCCACCGCAAAACCGGAGTCCCACTGCTCCATCATCACATCCAGAACCACCACATCCGGATGAAACGCCTTGGCGGTGGGCAGGGCTTCCTTCGAGCTGTGCGCCTCCCCGACTTCGTACCCGCTGCCTTCCAGAATGGCTCGATGAACTTCCGTAAAATCGGGATCGTCATCGATCAGCAGCACCTTCTTAGCTGTAGTCATCGCGATCACTCCTCGATTGGAAATATTTATTGTGATTTGTTTCACATTTATTGTAACACATTTCCATTAGCTCCGTCAACTTTTTATTCCACAAAGTTAAGCAAAGCTAATGTTCCCTTCCCGTTCGCTTTGAGGCGGATCATCCCCTTTCATGTAATGAAAAAACGGCCTTTTTATTATCCGATATTTGCGGGAAACAGGCAAACACGGAGAGAAAAGACGTAGGGTGGCTGCGCTCAATGGCGCTACCGCCCTCTCCACAACCTTCCCCGTTTTTCTTCTACCGCGCTCGCCCTGTGAATCCTGCTCTCGCCTTCTCGCTGAATCACCGTGCCGAAGACGCTTGCCAGCACCTTGCGCGTGTTCTCCGGCACTGGACACCCCACCCGGCATTCCATCCGCCGATACCCTTTTGCCGGATCGGGTCGGCGTCGTTCCCCACCCGCACCCCAAACCGCTCGATCTCCGCATCCGAGGCATTCCGGATCTCCACCCGGTCGAAATCGAAGAGGGTGTGGTGGGCCAGGCAGGAGACGGCCAGGCTGTCCCCGCAGGTACGGCAGCCGATGTTGTAGCAGATCGGGAACTGGTCGGGCAGGCGCAGGGTATTGAGGCGGTAGCGGGTGAGGCAGTGGGGGCAGAGGAGATGAGGCAACCGGCGGGCGAGGAGCCTCCTGGTTTCCCGAACGATAGCCTGTATGGTGCGTTTGATGCGCTTGTTGCTCTCACTTTTCGCATCGGGCCATTCGCGAATCTGTACTTTATCCTTCATCGCTTGAATCGCCGAACCGCCCCTGTCGATGAGCGCATAATGCGCGGCTACCAGTTCCAGGCAGTATTCGCTGTTCAAAGAGGCGATGCACTGGCCGTCCGTCGCGGGCAGGGCTATCAAAGCCCCGACCCGGCTGAGCATACTGTCGAACGCTTCCGCCAGAGGACCATTGAGGTTGATGGCCCGGCGTTCATCGGAGGCTTGCTTGATAGCGCGGAGGATTTCCAGGGACGCAGGCGGAGAGGCAATAAGCCCAAGCCCATATGATATCGGGATAAGTGATACTAAAACTAGTATTGATAAAACATAACAATGAAGGACGAATCCGAATCAAGTCGTTGGAACAAGCAATTCATCAAGAAGTTGCCTATCTGAATCAAGCCCTAGGGAGGCGAAGAAGTACTCAGCTTTTTGATCTCCTCATGAATCGCATAATCCCCCTTCAGGTTCTTCCCGCGCAGCAGCAATTGAAGAAAGTGCCGGAAAACACTGTTCTTGAAGCGCCATTGCTCGCGCCGGAGAATTTTGCGTCAGTTTTGATCGGGTTTTACGGTCGGTTTCATGGAGAGATCTGTATTGGGTTTGACCGGATGCATTTGGAAACGGCAAGGCAAATCGAGACATGAAACCGGTGGCCTGGGGCCGCGGCATGAATTCCGTCCATCCTCAGACTACCGGAATTCCATATACGGCTTCGATACCAGCTTTGCCTCTTTCTCGAATGCTGCTGCTTTGGCAGGATCGCTGTAGACGCGGAAGCGGCAGTGCGGCTCGATGCGGGATTCCATATCCATGACGGCGTAGAGGCCCGATGCTTCCATCACCGGCTCGCACCAGCCCATGCAGTGGTCGCAGTAGGAGGCGAAGGGCGCGGCGTCGTTGTCCAGGACTTTGGAAAGGCTGGGGCATCTGTCCATCCGAAGCTCCATATAATCGGCGGTGAGGGTCAGGTCTCCCTCGCAGTTTTCTTCTTTCAGGATACGCGCCCAATAGTCGTAGCAAGCCTGGAGGCCCCCTTCGCGAAAGCGGTCAGCCAGTTCCTTTTTCTGGAGTTCGCCCAGTTCGCGCCAGTAGCGGACCAGGTGTTCGTGGCCGTGATCCTCCAGGGCCTTGAAGACCTCGTTATAGAAACGGACGAAATGATCGCTCGGTATCACCCTTCGCTCCTTTCCGCGCCGCCCTTGCGCCGGATCGTCTGGACGCATTTGCCGCCCCCCTGAACCTCGGTCGTCACTTCGAAGGGAGAGCCTTCGGCCAGGGTTTCGTTGATCACCACCGTCTGGCGGCAGAAATGCTCCGCCACCGGAATGCCGCGCTCGTTCAGGTAGGCGATGGCCGGGCAGCGATCCACGATCATCCGGATGGTGTCCCCTTCGCGCTCCAGCCGGTACTGGCCGCCTTCCCGGTCGAAAAAATAAGCCCAGTGTTCGACCAGCGATTCGGCGTTTCCCTGCCGCATCTCCTCACGAACAGCCCGGTAAACATCCTGCGCCGTGCGGCGGAAAATCTCGTCCAGAAATTCCCGCCCGTAATGCCGACCGATATATTCTATCGTTCCGTTCGCCGTCCGGTGGAAATCCAGATGCACTTCCCCGGTTTCCCTGTATCGCATGATTGACTTTCTCCTGTTTGCTCGGTCACCCTCAGATCATCTCCCGCTCGCGCTCCAGGGCCACATCGATCCTCCGGCGGTCTTCGTCATGGATGGGACAGCACATATGGGCAAATTCGGAAGTGAAGACGCCGAGTTTGCGGAGGGCGTATTTCAGCCCGGACATCCAGCCGCTGATATCCGGGCGAAAGAGATCGTACAGGAAAGCGTTGCTGCGGGCCTGCCACCGCTCCGCCTCATCCCTGCGGCCTTCGGCCAGGGCGGAGAGGCCGCGGGCGATCATCCCGGCGTTTAGGATGCCTGTTCCGACCAGGCAGCCATCGTAACCGGCGGCTGCGGCGGCCATGACATCGAATTCGTAGCCGGTCAGCAGGGTGAGATCGGATCGACAGGCTTTCAAAGCGATAAAATGGCGCATATACTCTTCCGATGCGCTCGAATCCTTGACGAAGCGCACCTTCGGGTGGGCTATCGCCTCATCCCAGAGCGACAAATCAAGTTCCATCCCGGGGGGAGGGGTGCGGACATAGATGCCGACCGGGATCCGGGCGGACTCTATCGGCTCCAGGAAATAGCGGCGCATGAAGGCGCGGTTGCAGAAATCGGCCACCATGAAGGGCGGGGCGATCACAACGGAATCGGCCCCTGCATCGGCCATACGGCGGATGTTGTCGGACACCCTGGCTGCCGAGGTGTCCGAAACATGGGCGGCGATATGAAGCGCCTTCCCCGCCTCTCGCTTGACCAGGCGCACCAGATCTTCCCGGTCCGCCGCTGTCATCAAGGCCCCTTCCCCGCACGTTCCGCCCACGAACAGCCCCGAAACGCCCAGCCTTAGATGCTGCTTCACCAGCCGGGTAATTCCCTCCCTGTCCAGGGAGCCGTCCGCCAGAAAAGGCGTCGGCGTGGCCGACCAGACCGTTGCGGCGGAAGGCTTATCCATCAATACGCTCATCGTTTCCTCCATCAGGGCCGCCTCCTGCAGGAGCGTTCCGGCAGAAAACGAAACCCTTCGTTCGCTTGAATGGCAACATGCAGCATGATGCCATTGCGAGCAAAGCGAAGCAATCTCCAGGCTCTCAAAAGCACGAGGGATTTCTGTTATTTATCAGCCTGGAGATTGCCACGTCGCTACGCTCCTCGCAATGACATCATGCTGCATGCTGCCTCTTATCTATATTATGTTAAAAATCGCCGTGAATCCAAAGCTCTCTATAGGCTGCCCTGTCTTCACTCCACCTCCAGGCCGAAGCTGCGGCGGTGGGTTTTGGGCTTCGGCATGGGGATATGGCGGCCTTTGACGGAATGCCAGAGGATGCGGTTGAGGCTGTCCCAGGGGGCGGCGTCGATGTCGTCGAAATTCATCGCCATGGAGGCTCTGGCCCCGTATGCGGTGGAGGCGTTGACCTCATCCAGCGAGATGTGTGGCGGGACCGCTTTGTAGGGCCGGTAGTCGGGAGCAGTCGTGAAGGAGGCGAACATGGGGGTGGCGGCGGCGTCGTACTGGCTCATCGGGGGCAGGCCGAGGATCAGTTCAATGGTGCGGAGCATGGAGCAGTTGTCGTAGAGGGTGCTGTCCACCGCGCCCCGGCGGGTGTAGGGGCTGATCACCAGGGCCACGGTGCGGTGGGCATCCACATGATCCGGGCCGTCCTGGGCGTCGTCCTCCACCACGAAGATGGCGGAGGATTTCCAGTAGCGACTGCGGGAGACGGCTTCGACCAGGCGGCCCAGGGCGTAATCGTTATCGGCCACCATCGCCTGCGGGGTGGGAGCGCCGGGGCGGGTCGCCAGGGTATGGTTGTTGGGCAGGCTCATGATGGACAGGTGGGGGAGATTGCCGTTTTTCTCGAAGGCTCGGAACTCTTTGAGCCAGACATCGATCCTTTTCTGGTCGGCTTTTGCGCCCAGCCCGCCCTTGTAGTCGGGGCAGGAATGCCCCCTCAGCCCGGTCACATCGGTCATTTCGCCATAGGAGCGGTAACGCAGCTTCTTGCGGGCTGCGAAATCCCAGAGGTAGCCCGCCGAAGGGTAGGTCGCCGGGCCGTAGTCGTCGCTGCCGGTGCGCCGAAGGCCGTAGGCGGAGGGCCAGGTTTTGTCCTTGTAATCGGTGACGGTGGCCGCCGTACACCACTGATGCCCGTCCGCGCTGACCGTGCCGTCCACATAGAAGTTATCGAGCAGGACGAACTGGCGAGCCAGGGCATGGTGGTTGGGAGTGACCTTTTCGCCGAAGAGAACGTATTTCGGGTCGCCGTTTCCCTCGGTCATATCGCCCAATACCTGGTCGTAGGTGCGGTTCTCCTTGATGATGTAGAAGATATGCTTGATGGGGGAAGGCATTCCGGCCCGGTGCGGGACAGGAAACTTCGGGCTGTGTGCGGCCAGGCGGCGGCTTTCGGCGTCGAAGCCGTTGTTGGCGCTGACCTGTGCGGCGTAGCGGCGCAACTGCTGCGGGCCGGGGACCGCCACCATGGAAACCGTTCCGCTGATCATGATGCCGATGTACTGGCGCGGGCTGGCGTTTGGACCTGCGCCCAGTCCCTTCGCATTGACCACGTAGAGCATTTTTTCGTCCGGGGAAAGACAGACCGCGCTCGGGAACCAGCCCGTAGGGATCAGCCCGGCCACCTGCCAGCGATTGGCGATGCGGTCCACCACCGCGATATCGTGGTTGCCGCCGTTCGCCACGTAGAGCCTGCGCCCGTCCTTCGAGACGGCAAGGGCGTTCGGCATCGTGCCCCGGGGTGCGCCCGGATAAGGGGCCAGGGAGATCGTCTCCACCACCCGGTCGGTGGCGGTGTCGATCACGGAGACGGTATCGCTGTTGGCGTTCGCCACATAGAGCCTGTCTCCGGAGGGGGACAGAGCCAGGGCGCAGGGATGCTCTCCCACCCGAATCTTGCCCCGGGCCGCCAGGCTGTCCGCGGCGAGTACGGTAACGGTACCGTCTCCCCAGTCGCTGGCGTATAGCTTCTGGCCGTTCCGGGAGATCGCCACCGCGTAGGGTGCGTGGCCGACCGGGGCGGTGGCCGTCACATGCCCTGCGGCCAGGTCGATCTTGGAGACCGAGTGGGAGGCATTGTTGGCGGCATAGAGGAAGTCGCCGTCCGGAGAGAGGGCAACCCCGCCCGGGTAAGTGCGCTCGCTGCCGTTGCCGGTGCGGATGCGGGCGGCCAGTTGGAGGGGCCGGTCGGGGCGGTCCGTCACATCGTAGACGCGGATGTTGTGGCCGTTTCCGCCTGCGGCATAGAGCCTCTTGCCGTCGGCGCTGAAGGCCAGACCGATGAAAAGCCCGTCCGGCCGGGAGACGCCTTCATGCTGGACCGCCCTGCCTGCTCGCGTATCGATCATGGAGATGGAATGGTCGAAAACGCCGTTGTTGGAGATCGCCAGCCAGCGCCCGTCCGGGCTGAGCGCCCCGCCGAAGGGCAGTTCCCGCACTTTCACCGAGCGGCCCGCAGGCGTCAGGTCCCAATTGTAAGGGGTCACCGAGGTTCCGTCCGGGCGCGGGCCGACTGCGCGGGTCTGTTTGGGTGTGCGCGCTGCCGTCAGATAGGCCGCAGCGGATGCGGCTAGAAGAATCGAGATCGGAATCCACCGCAGCTTTTTCACTTCTTGGCCCTCGCTTTCATCAGGCGCAGAAAATCGTAGGGGCCGACGACCTTGAAGCGGTCGGGAAGGGCCTGGGCCGCCTGGAGGACATCCTGAGGCGCTCTGCTCCAGGCGTCCACATAGACGAATATGAAGGGCCTGGAGGCTCCCAGCCCTTCGATCTGGCGGGCCATCTCTTCAGGAGACTGAGGGCCGAAGCGGATATCCTCATCGGCCACAGCCAGACTGCCGAAGACGCCTTCTATCCCCTGCCGGATGAGGAAAACGCCCTCCAGGCCCGTTTCCACGCCCATCTTCTGAAGCGTGTCTCGCAGCCGGGCTTCCGGTTCGTAATCGATGACGGTGGCGGCCCGGATGCCGGTGGCCGCTGCGGCCTGGCGGGTCAGGGCAAAGAACGGCTCCGGTTTCGCCAGCCGGGCCGGGTTGCAATAGCCGTAGCCGCTCGGGCCCATCACCAGGTCATCGCTTTTCGAAGCCCGGGCATCCTGAGCGTATTTGGCGAGCAGGGCCGGGGCGACTCGGGAAAGGGCAGGGGCGACCGTCCAGCCGAGGGGAATCTTGCCCCGGGCGGAGTCGCGCCAGAGGTCGAGCATCCGGTTATAGTCGAACTGCATGTTGTCCCCGTCGCTGAAGAGGAAGGTGACGTAAACGGTCTGCGGGTCGTAGCGGAGCGGGGTCAGGTGAGATCGGGTGCGGGCACGGGCGCGGAAGGCGCGGTGGTAAGAGAGGTTGGGGATGAAGTCGCTGGCTGCCAGGTGATGGCCGTATTCGGAGAGAAGGGTCAGGAAGGCGTTCTCTACCGTCACCCCGTCCTGGCCCGGCCCGGCGTATTTCCCGGAGGCCCAGCCCAGGACTGTCGCCGATGGGGCCAGCTTCCCGAAAAGCTGCCGGAGGAGGGCGATATCCTGCGGGCTGTTCAGGGGATCGAGATCGACGGTGAAGATTTGTTCGGCGATGAGGTAATCGCGAATATGCGGCAGGCCGCTGTCCAGAACGGCTACCATGTCCTGGCGGCACCGGGGCAGCAGCTCGTCCAGCGCCCAGCGGTAGGCCCGCTCGGGGTCGGCGAAGCGGGTGTCGGTTCTGAGGTCGTAAAGAGTCTTGATGCCCAGGTCCTTTGCGGACATGATCCCGCCGTCCAACCCGCAGAGGATGGTCGCCAGGCTGACGGTGTGGGGTTTGGCCGGGTCGTAAAGGATCTGGCCGGCCACATAGCCGCGAAACTTTTCCAGAAGGTCGTCCACGCTCATCTCGACCTGGCTTTTGTAGCCGTAAGTGAGGATATACTCCAGCCACCGGGGATCGTTGTCCATCAGGCGCATATAGACGAAGGGAGTTTTCATAGAGGCGTTCAGCGCCCCTTGCAGACTGACCGCCAGCAACTGCCGCTCCAATGGCTGCCGCCGCAAATCCACCACATACACCACTTTCGCTCGCCGAGGGATCGGAGGCTTTCCGGGCGCAGCCAGCCCGGAGGCCAGGGCGCAGAGCATCAGGGACAACAGGATGTAGAACCGCATCGGTGGAACCCTCCTTGAGAATAGGGTTTGGGATCAGGGGATAGGGTATAGTTGGGAAGGGCGGTTGTGTGGGGGCGAAATTTGGGATTTGTCTTGAGACACGCAGGTCTGCCCCTACAGGTCACCCCATGCGATGGGTCAAGCAAAAGTCCTGGTTCTATGCCTCACATCAAGAGCCCATACCCTCGCCAACTTCCTCTACATCCTCTTCCCTAACCCCTAGACCCTTATCCCCTATCAACCCACGAGGGAAGGATCTGCCAGGCGTCGCGAAGCTGGCGGTCCAGGGCCTGGTAGTCCGGGATGTGGCGGCCTACCAGCTTCCAATACTGCTGGGAATGGTTGAGATGGGCGGTGTGGCAGAGTTCATGCACCAGGATATAGCGCACCATCGGCTCCGGCAGGAAAAGTAGCTTGATATTCAGGTTGATGTTTTTCTGCTTCGAGCAGCTCCCCCAACGGGTTTTCTGGGCTTTAAAGCTAATATTGTTGAAGGTGAAGCCCTTTTCCTCTGCGAGAGCGGACAGCCAGGCGGAAAGGTGTTTCTCGGCCTTCAGGCGGAGCCACCGCTTCAGGATGGCCCTCACCATTTCGATGCGCCCGGTTTCGCCGTAGACCAGGAGACGCCGGTCCGGCTGTTCCTCCAGGATGATCTTCCGGATCGGTTCATGCCGGTAGTCGATGGCCCATTCCTCGCCGACCGCCCGCAGGAGCAGCCGGTCGGGGCGGGCGTCGGGCGGGGTGGAGTCCATCAACTGGCGCTGTTCGGCAAGTTTCCGGGCTGTCCGCTCCAGCCACGCTTTCTTGGCGGCCAGCACTTCGGGTATTTTCCTGCGGTCGTAGCCCTGGGGGACGACGATCACCAGGTTGCCTTCGATGGAGAGCTTCAGGCGCACGTATTTGGCGCGGGGGCTTTCCTGAACGGTGTAGTCCGGGTTCATTATCGAATTGCTCCGGCAGTCAGGCCCTTGACCAGGTGCTTTTCGATGACGATAAAGAGGCAGACGACCGGCAGGGTCGCCAGGAGGGATGCGGCCATCAGGGACTGCCATTCGATGTTGTATCGGCCCACAAAGCTGTAGATGCCAACCGTGAGAGGGCGCTTGTCCTCATCGGCCACAAAGGTCAGGGCGAAAACGAACTCGTTCCAGGCGGCGATAAAGGTAAAGATGACGGTGGTGACCAGGCCGGGCAAGGCGATGGGCAGGAGGACGCGCCAGAGCGCCCCCAGCCGGGAGCAACCATCGATCAGGGCGGCCTCCTCGATATCGGCGGGAATGGCGGTCAGGTAGCCGGTCAGGAGCCAGATGGAAAAGGCCAGGGAAAAGGAGGCGTTGGCAAGGATCAGGGCGATATAGATCCGGCTTCCCTCCAGCATCCCGGCCCCGGAAAAGATCTGATAGAGGGAAATGATCAGCACAATCGGGGAAAACATCTGGGTGATCAGCACCATATAGAGAAATAGGCTGCGACCCGGAAAGCGCAGGCGGGAGAGGGCGTAAGCCGCAGGCAGGGCACAGGCGAGGTTGATCAGGGTGGCCCCGGTGGCGATAATAAGGCTGTTGGCAAAATAGGCGGCCAGCGGGATGCGCCGGAAAACCTCCGAAAAGTTGCTGAGGGTGGGCCGGAGCGGGATCCAGGTCGGCGGCTGCCGGAAGACCTCCTGCGGCTCCTTCAGAGCGGTAATCAGCATCACCAGAAAGGGAAAAAAGAGCGCCATCAGCAACGGCAGCAGGCAGCACAGGGATAGAATGCGGGTTGTGGGCGAGGTTTTCATGCAGTTATAGAATCGGCAAACAGCCGTTTATGGGCTGTCCATCTCGGAAGGAGCCAGGGAACCTCCGCTCTCAAAGAGGCCTGCCTGATAGATAAATCAACTAAAGATCGCGCATAAGGTGGCGTAGTTAACCCAGGTTGCTACCCACCCGAATTGAGGTGTATGCGGGGTAGGGGCGCGATGCATCGCGCCCCTACCGCGGCCAACGGGACTGGCCCCGGGCTAGGTGGCAACTTGGGTAGTAGTTATAGTTTTCCGGCTTCCACCCGATGCCACAGTGGCATGATCGGCTTATTCGGATAAGCCTGAAGCGCCTGCTGTAAATGCAAGGCTGACCCTCGGGCGTTTATCATCTCCGAGCGCAGCACCACTCCTGGCCGGCCCGCGAGGTTGCGCGTCCCGTGGAAATGGGGCAAGCCCGGCCCCGATTCACAGAATCACCGGCGTCTATCCGGCCGGGCCCCAGAGACGCATCAAGGTCGATTGCCCGGACGAGGTGAGACAGTCGTTGTCGCATCACTTATTATACGACATTTATTGGTTTTCTCAATCAGGTTCCTGACCCCGCTCCTATTCCTGACTCCTTCGCTCGCAAAAATGTCGGATGCTCAGCTCCCGTTTGGGAGGATCGCTTTAACACCCCGGAAGAGAGGGTTGCCCTTGCGCTCGACAGTCAGGCCGGGGGAAGAGGCGATCTCCAGAAGGACAGCCCCGGCGTCCCGGAGGGCCTGGCCGGTTCGCTGAGGGTCGAGGGTGAGAGCGATGATGGTTCCGCCCTTTCCGGCCCCGGCGAGTTTGGCCCCCAGAGCGCCGTTTTCCAGGGCGGTGGAGATCAACTCCTCATTGGAGGGGCCGGAGCCGCCCAGCTTGCGCTGGATGGCGTGATTTTCGTTCATCAGGTCGCCGAGCCATTCCCAGTTTTTAGCGAGGATGGCTTTTTTCGCCAGGCGGGCCAGGTGGGCGATGCGAAGGTAGCCGCCCACCACCTCCCGCTCTCCGTCCAGCCATCTATCCCGGATGCTCCGGTGTACCACCCCGGAGTTTCGGCTGATGCCGGTATGGGCCAGGATAAAGGGCAGAGGCCCGATGTAGGGAGCCAGCGGCTCGATCACGGCATACGGCTCATCGACATCCTGAATCATCCGTTCTTTCTCGCGAAACTCCATGAAGTTCAGGCCGCCGAAGGTCGCCATATGCTGGTCCTGGAAGCCGCAGAGGACGTTCATATGTTCGAACTCGATGTGATGCGCCGTCTCGGCGATTTCGTAGGGATTCATCTCGAACCCCAGGTAAGCCAGCACGGCCCCGAAGAGTGAGATGACCAGCGCCGTTGACCCGGCCAGGCCCGCCTGCATCGGAATCTCCGTGTGCGCCTGGAGGTGGAACTTTTGTCCGCTTTCCAGAATATCCAGAGAAAAGAGCTCGTCCAGAGCGAGCAGGATGGCCCGGGCCACATCCAGATAGTCGCCCTTCATGCAGAGGTCGCTCTCCCTACAGATCTCCTGGATCTGGCCTCCGACCTCCAGGGTCAGCGCATCGGACGGAAAAATACGGGTATAAGCCCGTTTTACGGTAGAGCAAGAGATGACACTGCCTCCGTACATATCGGTTGGGTTGCCGACAATCCCGGCGCGCCCCGGAGCGGAACTGACAATCATACCTAACCCCTCCCGGCACAGGCTGAGGATGCCTGCCGTTTTGAATGCCTATTGTTATTTACCACCAATCGCGCCTATTTTAACCATCTGCGCGAAGATTTTTCGAAGGGGCCGCCCCGATTTCGCTTTCCGCCCGGCTTTCAGAAATGATAGCTGCCTTCGAACTGGATGCGGTCGCCCCGGACGCTGCCGCCGCGCCCGTCGGTGATTCGGTAGGGGAGCCATTTGAAGCCTATCGTTCGGCTCGGGGCTAGGTCGTAGCTCAGGCCGATGAGTCCGATATCGCCGTCGCCGACCGGCAGGCCGGTTTGCCGCTCGTTTCGGATGAGCGCCTGCGCCGCTCCCCACAGCTTGCCGGTAAAGCGATGCTCGATCCGCACGAACAACCCCTTCGCATTAGTTCCGATAGGATGGCCCAGGAACATCTGCTCGAACGTATGGGCGACCCGGGGGTTTTTCTGGAGGTAGGTTCCCTTATCGGTCTGGATATATTCCAGCCGAAGGGAAGTGTTTTTCGTTCCGGCCTCCGGCAGGTAGGCTCCCAGCAACCATCCGGCCTTCTGGGGCGTGACGGATTTCTTGTTGTGAAGCAGGAAGTCGAAAGGGTTGCGGATATCATCTATCAACAACTCCCCGTAATATTCGTTCCCGTGTCGGTTGCGGTAGGTGAGGTCGATATTGACCAGATTGTTGAAGTCGACTTCCCGGTCGCCCGAGATATCCTGGTAGACCACCAGGGGGGCGAAGCTGGCGGTCAAAAGGTTCGGCTGCCGTGAAGACTTCAATGTTTCGGAATAGCCGAAGCTCCATCCGCCGCTGAAGCGGTGTTCCAGCCTGCGCCCGACCAGGTAAACCCGGTTCCCCTCCTGGGTAAATGTGGTATAAAATTGCTCCAGATTCCAGCGGCCTAGAAAGCCTAAAGACATGGGAAGACGGAGGCTGAGGGCGGTCAGGTTTGGCGCATTTCCCGAAAGAAGCATTCCGCCCGTATAGGAAGGCCCCCATCGGATCGGAAACCGTCCGAAGTTCACCGTGAGTGGCCCTGCCTGGCCCCGGACAAAGGCTTTATCCAGCAACGGAAAGCGGTCTTTCAGGAAACCGCGATCCGGAAGGGGCAAGGTTTGCTGGTCGGGCAGCACTTGCGCCGGGAAGAAGACATCCTGCGCGGTCAAAAGCTCCCGGCGTTCGTTGGTGAGAGTGACGCCGGCAAGCCAATGAGGTCCCAGGTCGGCCAGGGCGGTCGCCCGGAAGATACCGTCGAATCCGTCCGCGCTTTTATCCGAAACGTAGCGCAGTTGTCCGTAGCCAGTCAGAGTGAGCGGAGGCTTTTCGGGAGGGATGGGCAGGGTTGGCTCCGGTAGCGGGGCGGAAAGGGACTCCAGTTCCGGGGCCAGCAATTTCGACAGGCGCTTGAAAGAAGGATCGAAGGCCAGGGCGGTATCGTCCCGGGAGGCGGCGGATTCCAGGGCGCGAGTCAGGATTTGCGCCATTTCCAGGCGGGTGAAGAGTCGGTCGCCGTGGAAATAGCGGACCGGAACGCCGGTCAGGAGGCCGCGGGCCGACAGCGAGGCCATATCGTCATAGGGCCAATCGCCCCTGGGCAAGATATCGGTCGGGTTTGCGAAAAGCGGAAGAGCCAGGGCCGCTAGCAGCAGGCCGACAGCGGCTCGCATTGCAGGGAAGAATCGCATCGGAATCTCACCTTTCGATCAGACAGTCGGCTCGGGCGGCGTAAGCGAAACTCGATTTGAGGAGCCAGTCCACCGCTTCCGACAGATCGGAGCCGATATAGTCGGGGCAGATATCCCATCGCTCTATCTCCTCTATCGCGGTCTTGCCGCTCAGAACGAGGGCCGTCCGGCAGCCCACCAGACGGGCTGTTTCCAGATCGCGCCAGGAATCCCCGATCACCACCGATTCCCTCAGGTCCACATCGAAATCGCTTCTCGCCTGGATCAGCAGGCCGGGGCGGGGCTTGCGGCAGTCGCACCCGGCGTCGGGATGGTGGATGCAGTAATAAATATGACGGATGCGGCCTCCGGCAGCCTCGATATGGTCGAGCATGTGGCGTGTGACCGCCTCCAACTGGCCCGGGCTCATGATGCCTTTGCCGACACCGGCCTGATTAGAGACGACAAAGACCGGCACGTGCGCCTCGGCCATGCGCCGGATGGCGTCCAGCACGCCCGGCAGAAAGCGGAACTCATCGGGATTCTTGACATAATCCGGACGGTCCATATTGATAACCCCGTCCCTATCCAAAAAAACGACTCGCAATCGGCGACCTGCCTTTCCTAAAGAGGTTCTTGCGCTGTCTTCATGCCAAAAAAGGGAACTGCGTCGCTCAGAAAGCGGCGGCACAGATCCGGGAAGCGGTCCGCTTCTTTTTTGAGGAAACCGAATATCTCGCTCCCCACCGTATACAGGCCCGCGTTCTGCCAGCGGGAGCCGCCCCGGGTCTCCGTCGCAGAGCCATACCGGACGACCCGGCTGCGCTCATCGGTCAGGACAAACGGGCGGTCCGAGCCGTTCGCCGGCGAGAGGAGCAGCGCGCCCGGGCCGACGCGCTGGCTGTGAAACGCCGCCAGCATCAGGAGAAGGCCGATGTGAGGGTGGCCCAGACTCATAGCCGCAAAGGGGCCGGCGAGGAACTGCCGGGCGGCCCGGATAGCGGTCAGAAGGTCACCTCTCGCGTCCGCGTGAACAAGCCGGAGGGTAAAGGCGGTTCGAGCGTATCCAGCGGGCCGTTTGCCAGCAAAACCGCTTGTGTCGGCCAGCCGGAGAAACCAGTCCGGTGAAAGACTGCCGGGCCAGTCGGAGGCGTCGGCCCAGAGAAGCGCCCGGCGGTGGGTGGTTATCGGCATATGATATGACATATCTTATTGAGTTTAACATAAAACAGGAACAGGCGTCAATACCCCTTGACAGCCGCAGGACATTGTGCTATAATAAAAAAAATCGAATAGGAACTCTTATCGAGAGTGGTGGAGGGACCGGCCCTTCGAAGCCACGGCAACCAGTCGCTAACAAGAAGAGCGATCAGGTGCTAAGTCCGAGCAGACAGGCTCTGCAAGATAAGAGAGATACCGGCCATGCGTCCAGGACCTCTCCTGTTTTTTTGCGGGGAAGGTCTTTTTTGTTGGGTATCCCGCCGCGTTCGATAAGATTCCTGGAAAGGAATCCCTATGTCCTATAAGCCGTTCACTTCCGAATCCGTGACGGAAGGCCATCCCGATAAGCTCGCCGACCAGATCAGTGACGCCATTCTGGATGAGATGATCGCCAAAGACCGGAACTCCCGGGTCGCCGTCGAGACGTTCCTCACCCGCGGGCTGGCCGCGGTCGGCGGCGAGGTGACCACCGAATCGTATGTGGAGATCCCGGACGTGGTGCGCCGCACCATCAACGAGGTCGGCTATACCCAGGTGCAGTACGGATTCGATGGCGATACCTGCGGGGTGATGGTCGCCATTCAGAAGCAGTCCCCGGATATCGCAGTCGGCGTCGATGCGGGCGGGGCAGGGGATCAGGGGATGATGTTCGGCTACGCCTGCACGGAAACCTCCGAACTAATGCCCCTGCCCATCATGATGGCCCACAAGTTCACCCGCCGGATGGCCCAGGTGCGCCGCTCCCACCCGGATATCGGAATCCGCCCGGACGGAAAATCGCAGATCACGATCATTTACGAGGACGGGAAGCCCCATCATATCGATACCATCGTTCTCGCCATACAGCACGAGCCGACCCTCAAGCGGGCCGACCTGGAAGCCATCGCGCATGAATATCTTGTCGAGCCGGTCCTGAAGGAATACGCCGCTTTCCGCAAAGGGGATATCAAATACCATATCAATCCCACCGGCGTTTTCGAGATCGGCGGGCCGCAGGCCGATACCGGGCTGACCGGCAGGAAGATCATCGTGGATACTTACGGCGGGATGGCCCGACACGGGGGTGGCTGCTTCTCCGGCAAGGACCCCACGAAGGTCGACCGGTCCGCCACCTACATGGCCCGCCACATCGCCAAGAACGTGGTGGCCGCAGGGCTGGCCGAGCGGTGCGAAATCCAGTTGGCCTATGCCATCGGCTACAAAGACCCGGTCTCCGTGCTGGTCGAAACTTTCGGAACCGGCAAGATCGCCGATGAGGAGATATCCAAACGGGTCACTTCTCTCTTCGACCTGACCCCCCGGGGCATCATCGAACATCTCGACCTTCTCAAGCCCGTCTACCGCGAGTCCGCCCGGAACGGCCACTTCGGGCGCGAGGAGTTCTCCTGGGAACAGGCCCACCATGCGGAGCGGCTGAAGTAACCTATGCAGCCCCATCTTCCGATGTAGATTCAGGAGGAAGCATCAAGGGGCGGCCCAATGAGCCGCCCCTTGCAAAGCCCTGTAAATAAGGAGTCGGCTTCTTCTCCTCCCCTCCACTTTCCCCGCATTTTTCCAATAATAATCTTGAAAAAACATTCGCCGTCCTCGGCAAAAGAGGCGGCGTTATTTTCGAGGTTATGTATGGATGCTGCGATTTTGACCCGGAACCTGACCAAACGCTACCGCGCCCCGAAGCGCCAGGGATGGAGTACCGCGCTGGACGGCCTGAACCTGAACGTGCCGGAGGGCATCATCTTCGGATTCCTGGGGCCGAACGGCGCGGGCAAAACCACCACCATCAAGCTGCTTCTCGATTTCATCTCCCCGACCGCAGGGGCGGCGTTTCTCTTCGGCGCATCGACCCTTCTGCCCGAATCCCGCAGGCGGGTGGGCTACCTGCCCGAACAGCCCTATTTCCATCGCTTTCTGACGCCTGCCGAAGTGTTGAAGGTGCATGGCGCAATGCTGGGCATGCGGGGACAGGAATTGACGGAGGCGGTGGCCGCCAACCTGGATCGGGTCGGCATCGCCTCCTATAAGGATTTGCCCCTCTCCAAGCTCTCCAAAGGAAACGCCCAGCGCGTCGGCCTGGCGCAGGCTCTTATGGGAAGCCCCCGGCTGCTCATCCTCGATGAACCCGGATCGGGCCTGGACCCGGTGGGCCGCCGGGCCATGCGCGACCTGCTGGCAGCCCTGAAGTCCGAAGGGACGACCGTTTTCCTCAGCTCTCACCTCCTTTCCGAGATTGAATCCCTCTGCGATAGGATCGGGGTGCTGTCGGGCGGCAAGCTGGTGGCCGAGGGCGCTCCCGATGGCATCGTGCGAACCACCTCCCGCGCCGCCATCACCCTTCGGCATATCTCGCCCGAGCTGTTTCAGGCGTTCGCCGCGCCGGAGGCCCGCATCGAGGATCGAGGCCGGGATGTCTTGGTCGAAGTTCCCACGGAGAATCTGTATGAGGCCATCCATCGGGCGGAGGCGTGCGGAGCGGAGATCGTGTCCATCGCCCCCATCCGGGAGAGCCTGGAGGAAGCCTTCCTGCGTCTGGTCGGCTCCGCCCCGGCGGGAGTTCAGCTTCCCCGGGCCGCCTGATATCGAGGAGAAAATATACATGAGAGCGATCTGGACGATTGCACGGTTGACTGTCATCGAGAATATCCGCAAGCAAGTGTTTCAGGCGCTGGCCCTGGTAACGTTTGCCCTGATAGCCGCTTCTACGCTCCTTTCCTTCTTCGATCTGGGGGTGCAGGTCAAGCTGCTGAAAGATCTGTGCGTGGTCAGTCTCCTCTTTTTCGGTGCGGTGATGGCGGTGGCCCTTTCGGTTTCCAGCCTGACGGGCGAGGTGGAGGGGAAAACTCTCTATCCCCTTCTGGCTCGCCCGGTGCCCCGGGCGTCGCTGGTACTGGGCAAATACCTGGGGGTGGTGCTGACCGTCTTCGCCGGGCTGTCCGCCCTGACGGGCTTTTTTCTCCTCCTGCTCCTGCGCTACCAGAACGGCGTCGAGGCCATGGCCGGGCTGACTGTGGGCTATATCTTCCTGGAAACCGCGCTCCTGGCGGCGGTCGGGATGTTCCTGTCCGCCCTGGCATCGCCTTTTCTGGCCGCAACGCTTGCCTTCATGGTCTACCTGGCAGGCTCCGTCAAGATCGGCTACCTGGGATATATGATCGATCAGAATCCCAGCCCGGCGGCCCAAATCCCCCTGAAGCTGATCTTTCATCTCCTGCCGAATCTGGAGTCCTTTCACTTCAAGGACGCTCTGGTTCACGGCGGCCCCGTCCCCGGGGATTACCTGGCAAGCGTGGCCCTCTACGGCTTCCTTTATACGGCCTTCCTGCTGGCCGGGACGGTGGCCCTCTTCCGGAGAAAGGAGCTGTAGATGAGTCGCCACCTTTTCTATCCCCTCGTATGCGCCCTTTTCCTGGCGGCTCCGGCGCTCAAAGCTGAGGAAAAGAAACACCACTGCACGAGCCATCACTGGGAAATGCCCCAGTACCGTGCCGAAACTGACCTCCAGACAAAGGGACTGCTGGCCTCTCTCTCCCTGATGGGCGGAATGTCACTCTATCGGAACGGCGCGGCAAGGAGGAAGCGATGAAAGCCTGGCGCTGGCCCGCTCTGGCCGCCCTCCTCTTCTGCGCCCTTGCCCTGGCCGAAGGGGCGGCGCAATCCCGCTATGCCCGGCTTCAGGGCAGCAAAGGCGCTCCTGACGGGGCCGGGGTACTCCGGCAGCTTGCCGGGGAGTTCCGCCATGTGTTCGCCAACCTTCTGTGGGTGAAGGTGGACCGCTACCACCACGAGATGGAGGAGCATCACGGGAAGCTGAAAGACGACAGCAACCTGATGCCCATCATCAGGATGATCACCTGGCTGGATCCCGAATTCGTCGAGGCGTACGCCGTGGGCGGCTGGCTCCTTGTTCACTACCTGGGCAAACCGGCGGAAGGGAAGCGGTTTTTAGATGAAGGCATCGCCCGCAACCCGCGCCGCTACGAACTCTATGAATCTCTCGGCTGGTATTATGCCAAAAGGGAGCGCAACGCCGACCGTGCCCTTCACGCCTTCCGCCAGGCCCTGGAATGTCCCATGGACGACTTTGACCGCAAACGACTGATGAAACTCTGCCGCACCATCAAGAAGAGCCACCGCAAGGCTGAGAGAGGGGCCTGAAAAATCATTTTCTTTATCGCTAAAAAAGTATGTTAAAAGCCGGAATCGGCGTGGAACAACTCTCACAGAACGAACTAATGACCGCCGAAAACAGGAACAGGGAAGGATCCCACCTGAAGGCACAAAAAACCAAGGAGGCTTTTCGAAATGATGCAGAAGATGCGGAACCGCAAAGGATTCACGCTCGTGGAAATCATGATCGTGGTCCTCATTATCGGGATATTGCTGGCAATTGCGATCCCGAACTTCATCAAAGCCCGTGAGACTTCCCGGACCAAGTCATGTGTATCCAACCTGAAGCAGATCGACGCCGCCAAAGAGCAGTGGGCGATGGAAACCAAGCAGGCTGACGGCGCTGCCTGCGCCGCCGCGGATATCGATGGCTACATCAAGGGCGGATCCCCGACCGAGTGCCCGGCAGACAGCACCGCTACTTACACTGTGAACAATATCGGAACAGATCCGGCATGCGGCAGCGGTATCGCAGGCCACGTTCTCTAATAAGTTAGTAGCGCACGATTTCGAGGCACAGGTTCAGGCCTGTGCCTTTTTTATTTTACGGGCCATGGGAGAGGCCGAATGGCTTTCCGTAGGTATTTGTCGAAAAAGATGCCTCCGCTCTATGTTTTTATATGAAGGCCAGGGCCGCAATGTGGAAAAACCGTATTAATGGAAGACGATTTTACCGGATATCGAGTGAGGTAATCATGAAATCTTTGGCGGCGAAAAATCAGCGAGGTTTTACCCTGGTCGAGATTATGATCGTGGTTCTGATTATCTCGATTCTGCTCAGCATCGCGGTGCCCAGCTTCATCCATGCCCGCGAGACATCCAGGGGCAAGGCGTGCATCGGCCAGTTGCGAAACATCATGTATGCCAAGGAATACTGGGCCGCCGAAACCGGCGCTGCTGTAACCACAACCCCGACAATGGCTCAATTGATGGCAGGCTATCTCAAGGAAGCGCCGGAATGCCCTGCGAGCGGTAATTACGATATCAACGACCTGGAGCATTATCCGACCTGCACATACGGGGGAGTACACCAGCTCTGACGGAGAGGTATAATGACCAAGCTCCTCAAAAACAAACGCGGCTTGACCTTCATCGAGGTGATCGTTTCCATCTTCATGATGGCGATCATCACGATGATTTTTGGCACTGTCTTTTCGGCGGCTTCCCTGGCAACCGGCAAGGTGCAGTATACCACCTACGCGCTCCACTTCGCCCAGCGGACGATGGAGGAGGTAAGGGTCTGGAACAACGCCATCTTCTCCGGAGTGGGGCAGACCGGAAAGGGGATCAACAGGAACGTCGATATCCGCGGATCGGTGTACATCCTGGGAGACGGCGAGATTTTCGCCAACAACAACGGCAACGGCGTGTGGGACGATACCGAAGCCTTCACCGATTCCAACGGCAACGGCGCTTACGACCCTCCTCTGATCGCCACGGACATCTCTTCGGATTTCAGCGGAACGGCCTATATCGGCAACAACTACAATGGGATGCCCGCCACCCTGACCGCCAAAGTGTCGCCTCTGACGGCTCCGGACAACTTCCTCGGCTGGGGCGGTGAAAATGTCTGCACCCCGAACACCGAGGTGCGCGTCAAGCACGGGAAAGTCAATATCTCCGGATCGGCCACTATCGGCACCCCGAACGCCACCGGCAACAACCTGAAGGAAACCGTGGACGGGATGTATGTCAACGACGGCTACGGGGGCAACCAGGGCGCGACCAGCGTCTATTCCGACAACGGCACCGGCGAAAAGCACGACCTGGGGGATATGATCCAGGTTCCTTCCCTCTACAGCGAATACGACGATCCGGTTGCCGGCACGCATTACACGCAGTATATCGATTACCTGCGGAACCATTCCTACACCGTCACGCTGCCGAAACTCGATGACACCATCGCCAGCTTCACTGCGGGAGATACAACCAACAATATCACCTGGAATCAGGCGACCCGGACGCTGACGATCAACGGGATCGTCCGCATCAATGGAGACCTGGACCTGGCCCGTAAAAACAACCCGGTCAACTACCAGGGCAATGGCACGTTCTTCGCGGAGGGCGATATCCGCATTCACGGCAATTTCCTGCCAAAGACCACTTTCCCGACCACCGATGTCGTCGGCTTGATCGCCAGAGAGCAGATGGGCCTGGCGACCGGCTCCGGGGAATCGCAGATTTACATGGCCGGAGCCTTCTACGCCGAGCAGAAAATCGTCAGCGCCAAGCAAAACCAGATCGCCGGAATCTTCGTTTCCAGCTATTTCGATATGGGAACCAACGTTCCCAACATCTACCAGGTTCCCACCCTGGCCGACCATCTCCCCTCCGGCATGCCCGACAAAGACGCCATCTGGGTGAAGCGAATCTACAAGACCAGTTGGAGGGAAATGTAAGGAACCGTAGGGGCGCGATTCATCGCGCCCTCTAACTCACAAGGGCGCGATTCATCGCGCCCCTACTCACGGCAGGCAGCAGCCTGAACCGATGAGAACTACTCTCGCACCGCCAGCATCAGATAGGCGCACGATCCCAGAACCAGGAGGCCGCCCAGAACGAGTGCCAGCGTGAACGGCTCCTGGAAGACAAAATGGGCGGCGACGGCGGTAAACACCACGCTGGACATGGAGAGGATACCGCCTTCGGCGGTGCGGCAGAAGCGGAAAGCGTAGGTCATGAGAAGCTGGGCCGTCGTGCCGGTGATCCCGACCATGAGGAGGAGAAAGACATCGAGCCTGCCGGGGATTTTGGCCCCCCCGAAAAGGAGCAATCCGGCAAACAGGGATCCGATCATGCACAGGTAATAGAGGATCGTCCACGAGGATTCGGTGCGCCTCAATTCCCTCACGAAGACGATGGCGGCCCCGCCGAATACCCCGGAGATCAGGCCCAGCGCATCGCCCCACCGGATATGGTGAAAATCGGGCTGGATCACCAGGTACATCCCGATGAAGGAAACCACCACCGCCGCCAGGGTGCCCGCGCGCAGCCTCTCCTTCAGGTAAAAAACCGAAAAGATCGTCCCGAAGATCATATAGGTGGAGCTGAGCAAGGAGGCGTTGGTCAGGCTGCCCAGAGACATGGCGGCGAAAAAGAGTATGATGGCGATTCCCCCGAAGACCCCTCTGGCGATCAAAAGCCTCCGGTTGTCGCTGTGAAGGCGGATCGCCCCGGCCCGCCCCAGCATCCCGATCAGCGCCCAGCCGAACGCAAACCGCGCGAAGGTCACCTGCGCCGACGGCAGGCCCAGGGAAGCCGCTTTCGCGAACAGATTCATCCCGGAAAACAAAATTGCCGACAGCAGCATCACCGCCGGCCCCACCCGCCACCGGAATCCGGTTTTTTGCAACGACATGGAGTTCCTTTGTCAATTATAGAAGGGCGACCCGCCGGGTCGCCCCATAGCGATCCAGATCAGGGTGACTGTCCCGCCGGGGCGGGGTGCGGGACTTGGGGAGACCGTTCCCTAACCCCCCGGCCCCCTTCCCGAAACGGGCAGGGGGAGTGGATGGGGGGGGGCAAGTGCCGCACACTCTGTCCCCCTCTCCCCGCTTCGGGGAGAGGGGTTAGGGGAGAGAGGGAACCCATCCCAGGGGAGAGCGGTCCCCCCTCCCCCAGGAGCGGAGAATGTTTCCCCTTATCTGGATAGCGATGGGCGACCCGCCGGGTCGCCCCTACGGCCCTGCCGCTTATCCCACCTCAACCGCCCGGCCCGTCGCCGCGGATTGATAGGCGGCCTCGACGATGGCGATGGCAGCGCGGCCATCGAGGGCGGTCACAATGGGCGGCGTGCCGTCCAGAACCCATTCCAGGAAGCTGCGGATCTCGCGATGAACGCCGTCCTCCTGGGGCCATTCGGAGGGATCGACCGTCACCTTCTCCTCTCCGGGGCGCTTGTAGTCAAGGAGTCCCGTCCCCCAATTATAGGCGACCGTGCCCCCGGCGCATTGAATGATGCCGTCGGTGGATCCTATCTCCACGGCGCGGGAGGCGTAAAGATGGCCGACCGCCCCGCTCTTGAATTTCAGATTAACCAGGATGGTGTCCTCATAATCGAGGACGTCTCCGGGGTTTTGCCGGGAGACCGCATAGACGGAGGCCACCTCCCCGGCCACGGAGCGCATGAAATCCAGTTCATGGACGCTGACCTCGAAGAGCAGCCCGCCCACGGTCTCCTTGCGGCTGCGCCACCCGGAGAAGCCGCCGCCGTGGATGCGGGTGATGGCAAGGCAGGCCGGTTCGCCCACCAGCCCTGAAGAGACGATCTCCCGGATTTTGGCGAAAAGAGGGATCAGGCGCAGCACCTGGCCCACCATCAGCTTCACCCCGCCCGCCTCCGCCGCCGCGATCATCCGGTCGCAGTCGGCCACGGTCAGGGCCATCGGCTTTTCGCAGAAGATGTGCTTGCCCGCCGCCGCAGCGGCCTCCGCCACCTCCCGGTGCAGGTGGTTCGGGACGCCCACCAGAACGGCCCCGATGTCCTCATTCGCCAGCAGTCCCCGGTAATCGCCGTAGCCGGTCGCCCCGAATTCGGCAGCTGCCTTCTCCCGCGCCTCCGGCGAGGCGTCCGCAACCGCCGCGATCCGGCCCCGTTCGATGCCGTGAAGCGTTCGGGCCAGATGGGTTCCCATCCCCCCGCACCCGATCAACGCCGCTTTCAACTCGCTCATCTTTGCCTCCGTTGGATATGTCATTTGCAGGATTTCCCCGCCTGTCCCCGCGATGACAGGGCGGGGCGCATTTCGTGCAAATAAAAAGACCCCGGCGCGTGGCACGAGGTCTTGGTAATCGAAAACCGGCCCCAGCGCCGGGTGGAAATCTAGTAGATCGCTTTTTCAGTGTCTTTGTCGAAGAGATGGGTCTTGCCCATATCCAGAACCACATCCATCTCTTCGGTTTCTTTGGCTTTCGTTTCCGCATCGATGGTGGCGACCAGAAGGTTGCCGCCGCTCAGCAGGTTCATGGTGACGATGGAACCCATCGGCTCGGTCACGTCCACGACCACCCGGATGGTGTTGTCCGGGGTGGGGGGAACCATGCTGATAGCCCTGTCGAAAATATCCTCCGGGCGGACACCGAAGAGGATCGGTTTCTCCAGGTAGGGCTTGAGGGCTTCCGAACGGTCCGTCGGGGCCTTGACCTTGAAGGTGACCGCATCGACCCATATCCCTTCACCGTTGCTGCGGAGGGTGGCATCGATGAAGTTCATCGGCGGACTGCCGATAAACCCGGCGACAAAGGTGTTGGCCGGCTTGTTGTAGATGGCGAGCGGGGTGTCCACCTGCTGGAGAAGCCCGTCCTTCATGACGGCGATCCGGTCGCCCATGGTCATGGCTTCCACCTGGTCGTGGGTGACGTAGATGGTGGTGATCCCCAGCCGCCGGTGGAGCTTGATCAGTTCAGCACGGGTCTGGACGCGCAGCTTGGCGTCCAGGTTGGAGAGCGGCTCGTCCATCAGAAAGACCTTCGGCTCCCGCACGATGGCCCGGCCCAGGGCCACGCGCTGCCTCTGGCCGCCGGAAAGCTCTTTGGGCTTGCGGTGGAGCAACTCGCCCAGGCCCAGCATATCGGCGGCCTCTTTGACCCGCCTCTGGATCTCCTGCTTGGGGAACTTTCTCAGCTTCAGTCCGAAGGCCATGTTGTCATAGACATTCATGTGCGGGTAGAGGGCATAGTTCTGGAAGACCATGGCGATATCGCGATCTTTGGGGGAGACATCGTTCACCAGGCGGTCTCCGATAAAGATCTCGCCCGAAGTGGCCTCCTCCAACCCCGCCACCATCCGGAGCGCGGTTGTCTTGCCGCAGCCGGAGGGGCCGACCAGCACCAGGAATTCCTTGTCGTAGATCTCCAGGTCGAGACTGTTGACCGCCACGACAGCCTTGAATTTCTTGGTCAGACTCTTGAGGGAGACGCCAGCCATGCCTTGCCAACCTCCTGAAATGGAAAACGTATCGAGCAGCCCCCTTGCTTCCGGGCTTTCCCTATTATAAGCCTGGGCGGGAGCAAATGTCAATACTTACTTTGCAGAGTCGTTTTGACTTTTGCCAACCCTTTGTGTTATCCTTCATCGATGACGGCTGCTTATTGACATTATGCTGGAGATTGCCGCGCCGCTGCGTTCCTTACAATGACAGGCAGGCGAAAAGGAGCCGAACATAGGTATGACAGACTCATTTTTGACCGGTCGGGTGGCGGTGGTGACCGGGGCCGGGCGCGGCATCGGGCGGGCGACCGCCATCACCCTGGCGCAGGCAGGGGCAGATCCGGTCATCGCCGCCCGCACGGCCTCCGAACTGGAGGAAACGGCGCGAGAAGTGGAATCGGCAGGCCGATTTTGCCTGCCTGTCGTAACCGACATCACGGACGAGGCGGCCTGCGACCGCCTGATCGACCGGGCGCTGGAGCGATTCGGGAAGATCGATATCCTCATCAACAACGCGGGCGCGGCCCGGTTCGGGGCGGTCTGGGATCTCTCTACCGCCGATTTCGATTTCAACCTCGATGTCAACCTGCGCGGAACTTTCTTCTGCTCGCGGGCCGCGCTCCGGGCCATGATGCCGCGCAGAAGCGGCCATATCGTCAATATCGCCTCCTCCTCGGGCAAAAAGCCGTATGTGTCCCAGGGGGCCTACTGCGCCTCCAAAGCGGCGGTGATCTCCCTGTCCAAAGTGATGGCCCTCGAACTGAGGCCCTACGGCATTCGGGTGAATGTCATCTGCCCCGGGGGGGTCGACACCCGCATGGCCGAAGAGATCCACCCCACCCGCGACAAAACCGGCTGGATCCGTGCGGAGGATGTCGCGGGCGCGGTCGTCTATCTGCTGTCCGCCCCTTCCAACATCGTCCTGGACGAACTCGTGATCCGCCGCTTCGAGTCCGAGCCGATGTAACGCGCTTTTTGTCAGGGCAGGAAATCGGGAAAGGCAACAAGAATAAGAGGGAAACAGGCAGGAGCCGTGTGGCGGCTCCCGGAGAAAGAGGGCGATTGTATGGCCGATAAAGGGGTTGTTCTGGCCCAGCTTGTGGAGATGTCTAATCTGCTGGGCGCGCCGGAGATGGACTGTACCATTCTGGGGGAAGGAAACACCTCGGCAAAGGCCGATGAAAAGTCGTTTTTTATCAAAGCCAGCGGCACACAGCTTTCGGATATCACCGAGGCGGGCTTTGTGGAGATCGCCTTTGATCGGGCGAACGAAATCCTGAACCACGACCGCCTGACCGATGAAGAGATCACCCGCCTCATGATGGCGGCCAAGGCGGACCCGGAAGATCCGCGCCGCCCGTCGGTGGAGGTCGGTTTCCATGCCGCGCTCCTGTCGTTCGAGGGCGTCCGGTTCGTGGGACACACCCACCCGGCGGCGGTGAACGCGATCCTCTGTTCCAAAAGATGGCGCGAAGCTCTCAGCGGTCGCCTCTTCCCCGATGAAATCGTCTGCTGCGGTATCGAGCCGGTCCTGGTTCCTTATGTGGACCCCGGTCCTCCCCTCGCCAAGGCCATTCGCAAAGGAGTGGAGGACTTCATAGATCGGCACGGCGCGATCCCCAAGACGGTGATGATGCAAAACCACGGCCTGATCGCCCTGGGAGCCACCCCCAAGCAGGTGCAGAGCATCACCATGATGGCGATCAAGACCGCCCGCATCCTGGCCGGAACCTACCTCTTCGGCGGCCCCAATTTCTTCACTCCTGAAAACGTAGATCGCATTTACACCCGCCCCGACGAGAAATACCGGGAAAAGAATATCGAAGGGAAATAGAGAAAGCCCCCAACCCCCCCCCGGCTTCGGGGGGGGCTGAGAGGGTGCGTTCTCTTAGTACATTTATTAAAGCACCCCAAGGCCGCTCTCCCCGCCAGACTTCGGTGGGGGGCTGGGAGGACGGCTGGCTCTTAAGTAAGGCCGGGGGACGGTTGGCTTTTTAGGGAGGTTTCCTTTAAAGCATACAAACAGGGCAGTAAGGAGGATTCCATGTCGGATGTTTTGGAGCGTTATCAAAAGGTTCGGTACGACCTGCCGGAAAAGGCGCATCGCTGGCATCTCTACGGGGCCGGAATGGATCGGCTCGGCGACGACGGCGGGCCGGCAGAGATCGCGCTGCCGGAGCCGGGGCCGGAGGAGATTCTGGTCCGCAACGATGCGATGGGGATCTGTTTTTCGGATATCAAAATCATCAACCTCGGGCCGGACCATCCCCGGTTGCAGGGGCGTGACCTGGCAAAAAAACCTGTCGTGCTGGGCCACGAGGTCAGCCTGACGGTCGTGGTTGTGGGGGAGAATTACAGGAACCGTTTCAAGCCGGGCGACCGTTTTATCGTGCAGGCCGATGTGATCTATAAGGGAACGCCGATGGCCTATGGCTACATGCTGCCGGGCGCTCTGGCGCAGTATGGGATCATCGGCAAGGAGATCATCGAAGGGGACGAAGGGTGCTATCTGCTGCCGGTCGATCCCGGCCTGGGATATGCGGAGATGGCCCTGACAGAGCCGTGGGCCTGCGTGGAAGCCTCTTACCACATCGAACACCGCAAATCGCTCAAGCATGGCGGGACGCTCTGGGTGATCGGCGCGGAGGGCGCGGACTGGGCGAACCTGCGGCTGGGCGAGGGGATGCACGAGGAATGCCATCCCCTCAAAGTGCTTCTGTCGGATGTGCAGGGAGCCGTGCGGGACGCCCTGCTGGAGAAGGCCCGCGATCTGCAAGTCGAGATCGCGGTTCAGGATGGGGTTTCCGGCTGGACTGTGGAGGATGTGGAGCGCATCGCCAGAGAACTGGGCGGCAGCCGCGGGATCGATGACATCATCCTCCTCGGGGCAGGCAACGCCGATATCGTGGAGCGGGCCAGCCTTTTCCTGGCGAAAGGCGGCATCATGAATATCGTGGCCGATTCCCCGATGGCCCGCAAGGTTTCCATCGATGTCGGAAGCGTCCACTATGCGGCGCAAGCCTATATCGGATCCATCGGCCCGGATATCCTGTCCGCTTACCCGAAGGAACAATCCAGCCAGATCCAGGCGGGGGGAACCTCCTGGTTCCTGGGGGCGGGCGGCCCGATGGGCCAGATGCACGTCCAGCGGGCCTGCCAGATGGACAACGGCCCCTCCGTGGTGGTGGCGACCGATATCGATAACGAGCGCCTCCAGCACCTCGAAAACTACTTCGGCAAGATCGGGCGCGAAAAAGGCCGCGCCTATATCGGCATCAACTCGCAGGAACTCTCCCCCGATGCCTTCAAGGCGAAAATGCTGGAGATCACCGGCGGGAAGGGCTTCGATTATATCGTGGTGCTGGCCCCTGTCGCCGCCCTCATCGAGCAGGCCGCCGATTTTCTGGCTCCTGACAGCATCATGAATATCTTCGCAGGCGTTCCCCGAGGCACGATGGCGAAACTCGACCTGTCTTCCGCTTACATGGGGAAGGCCCGCTACTTCGGCAGCAGCGGCTCTCTCCTGGCCGACCTGGCCGCCGCGCTGCATATGGTGGAAACAGGCCAGATTTCCCCCAACAAATCGGTGGCCGCCATCTGTGGCCTGAATGCCGCCAAAGAAGGGCTGATCGGGGTGAAGGAAAGCAAATTCCCCGGCAAAGTCCTGATCTTCCCCCACATCCCGGACCTGCCCGTCATCACTTTAGGCGAGATGAATGACCGCCTCCCCGAGGTAGCCGCCCATCTCGCCGAGGACGGCAGTTGGACAAAAGCAGCGGAAGAGGCCCTGCTCACGCAGCATTTGAGGGTATAGGGTACTGTGGCGAAAGATTCCGATATATGCACAGCCCGTTTTCTATGCCCTATACCCTGACCCCTACGCTCTAATCATGGAGGAGATTTAATGAACGATACGCATATAACGCTTCGACCCGCTCCCAGGCTTGTCGGGAAGTCGGCGGTGGTGACGGGGGCGGCGCAGGGGTTGGGGGCGGCGCTGAGCCGCCGGCTGGTGGAGGAAGGGGCCAGGGTGGTAGTGGTCGATATCAATGCAGAGAAGGCGGAGCAGGTGGCCGCCTCTCTGGTGACGGAGGATGGGCCGCAGGCAGCGTCTGTTCTCGCTGATGTGACCAGCCCTGCCGATGCAGAGGCGATGGTGAACCTGGCCGTCAGCCGCTTCGGAAAGCTCGATATCCTGGTCAGCAATGCTGGCATTCTACACGCCCACGATATTCTCGAATTTCCGCCCGACCAGTGGCGAAAAGTGATCGAAGTGAACCTGATCGGCTATTTCGTGTGCGCTCAGGCGGCGGCGAAGGTGATGGCGGAGCAGAAAAGCGGGGTGATCATCCAGATCAACTCCAAATCGGGCAAGAAGGGCAGCTTCCGCAACTCCGCCTATGCCGCCAGCAAGTTCGGGGGAATCGGCCTGACCCAGAGTATCGCCCTGGACATGGCCCCTTACGGCGTCCGCGTCAATGCCATTTGCCCGGGCAACCTCCTCGATTCTCCTCTGTGGAAAGACAGCCTCTACGAGCAGTACGCCCGCAAATGGGGCATCACAGTGGAGGAGGTGCGCCGCAAATACCTGGAGCAAGTGCCCCTGGGCCGGGGCTGCGATTACGAGGACGTTGCCAATGTGATGGTCTTTTTGTGTAGCGAAGAGGCCAGCTATATGACCGGCCAGGCTATCAACATCACCGGCGGTCAGGAGATGCGGTAAGGGATATACGGCTACCGGCTTAACGCAACCGCCTCTCGGTCTCAAACCAACCGTCCCTCCCCCAGCCCCCGCCGAAGTCTGGCGGGGGAGCGGCCTTGGTGTGCTTTAATAAATGTACTAAGAGAACGCACCCTCTCAGCCCCCCGAAGCCGGGGAGGTTGGGGGGCTTCCCAAAAGGGGCGCTTCCGCCAAACCCAACAAATCAGCTTTTTAAGGAGCCAAACAAATGCCAGAACGTACTGTAAGCCTCGATATCGGAGTGAACGGAGCGTTTATCACGCGGCGATGGGAAGAGCCGGAGAGCTGGATGCGCCTGACAGCGGAACTGGGGTATCCCTACCACGAGTTCTGCGGGGATGTACTCGATCCGTTTTTCAGCGGCAACCGGGCCTATCAGCTGGAGGCGGCGGCGCAGGTGAAGGGGTACGCGGCTGAGTATGGCGTACGCATCTGCGATATCTATACCGGAATGGCAACCCACCGCTTTCACGGGCTGTCCCACAGCCATCCGGTCGTGCGGGACCGGATGAAGGAATGGATCGTGGAGTGCATGGATATCGCCCTGGCAATGGGCACGGATCGGGTAGGGGGCCACTGGGACGCTTTCTCGGTGGAGGTGTTGAGCGATCCTGAGCGGAAAGCCTGGGCCTACGAAAACCAGCAGCAGATCTTTCGCGAGCTGGCAGCGGTCGGCAGGGAGAAGGGCATCCAGGGCATCTACCAGGAGCAGATGTATATCCCCAGCGAAGTGCCCTGGACATTCACCGAATCGGATGCGTTCCTGATCGGGGCTAACCGCGGCGGGAAAGGCTGCCCGGTCTATCTGACTGTAGATGTGGGGCACATGGCAGGCCAACATTACGGGCTGTCGGGGGACGAAATCTCCTATATCAAATGGTTGGAGCGCCTGGCCGCCTTTTCCGAGATCGTCCATCTCCAGCAGACGACCCCCGATGCCAGCCACCACTGGCCTTTCACCGAAGAATACAACAAGCGCGGCCATGTGCAGATGGAAAAGGTGCTGGAGGCCATCCGCTACTCCCATGCCCATGCCCATGAATCGCCGGTGGCGGCCTACCTGAAGCCGGTGGATCGGACGATTCTGGTGGCCGAGATCATCCCCGGCTCCACGAAAGCCGAGGACAAACTGCTGGAAGAACTCAAGATCACCTCGCAGTTCCTCCGGAAGTTCGTTCCAGAGGGCGGACTTCGCTTCTCGGTGGGAGCATAGGGCGGTGGCGGACGAGGGCATCGACTGGCGGAACCTGTCCCGGGAGGAAGTCCGGTGGCAGGGAACTTATGTCGGCCCCATGTGGGTGATCGGCGAGGTCTACCGCTACCGGGGTCAGGCCGTTCTCATGGTCAATAACGAGAGGGTCTGGGAGTGCTGGATGGCGGTCGCCCGCAGCCGCAAGCGCCTCTACATCCGGGAAGAGGTGGAGCGCCAGGACCCGGAGGCCGGAACGCCCAGCTTCGGCCCGAAAGAAGCCTTGGACGCCATCGCCGCCGCTATACACGGCATGGTCTTCCGATAGGCGCAGGGGCCGGTAAACAACCGGCCCTGTTTCATTTGATCAGCGATTTGAAATAATCGTACACCGGCGAAAAAGAGCCGTCCGGGCGGATGAGCCAGAAGCCCCGGCACTGATCGTTCGCGGGGCGGCTGCCTTTGGGAGCGCCGCCGTTTCGCGGCTCGTTGCAGTAAAGCTCCCAGTAGAGCATATAGGGAATATCCATCTCCAGGCTGGCTTCCACCACATTGCGGACATGCTGCAGGGCTTCCTGCGGGTTGAAGTCCATTTCGGGCCAGCCGAACTCGCCGATATAGACATTGTTCTCCCCGAAGGCTCTGGAGTCAGGAGCTTTCGAGCGGATGAAGGCGACTGCCTTCTTGAAAAGCTCCCGGTCGGTGAGAGTGTCGTAGGCGGAGTAGGAGTAGAGGTCGCACCGGGTTTTCGGAAGAACATCGGTGGTGACCGATGGCCGGCCCTCCATCCCGATCTTCACCAGGTTCACCTCCGCGGCATGGTAGACGCGGACGCCCTTTTCCCCGACTTCCCTTTTCGCCCGGTCCAGCCCGTCCTGACGGGCGTTCAGCCATCGCTCCATCCCGGCCAGCGCCTCCGGCGTCGGATCGACAGCCAGATCGGTCTTCTCGCGGGCGGCCCAGTCGCCTTTCCAGTTCTGGAAGATAAAGGTTTTGTTCGTCCTCCTGTAAGCTGTCAGCAGGTAGCGGGCGGCCTCGTACATCTGCTCTCCCGCATCCCTGACCTCCGCTTCGGAATAACGTCCCTCACCCGGAACCGGCGTGTGAACCGGAAACGCTTCCAGAACATAGGTGGAGAAAGGCTTTTTGAACACCTTTTTGAAATACGGTGCCTTCAGAATATCCGCCATCGTCTTCACCGGCGGCCACTGAGAGTGGAAAGGATAATCGGACGAGGGGTTCACGCACCACAGCTTGATAACGCGGGTTCCAAGTTTTAGCAGGGCATCCGCCCCTTCGTTCAGATAATCCTTTTCGGTCAGGGCATATTTTCCCGCCACATGCGTGACCCCGATCCGGTCCGCCACAGGCTTTGCCAGAGCTTTGCCTCCGATGAGTATGAATGTGATAATCAGATAGAGATAGATTCGCATGGGTTTTGTCGGATAAACGGCCTTACGGCGCGAGGGAACGCGCGGAAGGCGAGATGGGAAATCAACCCCTACAACCGTCGATTCAGCCATATCTGCCCTTCTCCATCCGTTCCTTTCCTGAAGCTTCGCATCTCTCCTGCTTCACACCGAACCCGACCGAAGATACTGTCCAGGATGCGTCGGGTGTTCTGCGTGATCGGGCATTCCACAGTGCAGGGCATTTCCCGGTAACGTTCGCGGCGAAAGGAATCCATATCGTTGCCTGCCTGCACGGCAAAGCGTTCGATCTGGGCATCAGAGGCGTTCCGGATAAGAATCCGGTCGAAATCGAAGAGATCGCCGCGGGCAAGCCAGTTGACGAGAAGGCTCTTTCCATCCCGAGCCAGATCCGGCCCGGCGGCGGCATCCAGGAGGGCGACCGCGTCAGGGCATTCCAGGAAGTCCTTGCTGTCCTGGCAGGTTCGGCAGCCCCAGTAAGCGGCCCGGAAGAGGCCGCCCAGCCGCGCTTTGAAGCGCCGGTAACGGGTCAGGCAATGGGGGCAGAGCAGCGAAGAGGCTTTTCTCGAAAGCCTTCGGGAAGTCTCCTGACCGATGCGCTTGAGGGTCCGTTTGATCCACAGTCGCACCTGGGCATCGTTTTGATCCCATTGGAAATTCTCCTCGGCTTCCAGCAGGGGTGCGACCGCTTGACCGCCCCTTAGAGTGAGGGCATAATGGGCTGCCGTCTGATCGAGCGTATCCGGGGAGCTGAAGCTGTCGATCAACAAAATCGGGGACTGCTCTTTCTGCATGGCGGCTATATCGGCGAGAAGGGCATCGAGCATGGCAGCGACGGTATCGATTTTCCGGGCAGCGGAGGCTTCCTGAAGGGCCTGGATCGCTTCTGAGACGAGAGGCGGGCGTTGCCACCAGAAGCAGAGCCAGCGGTTGGGAAGAGGCAGGCTTAATAAATTGAGCCATGCCCAGTAATTCCAAAAAGCCTGGAAATCGGATTTTCTTACGATGAATATGATGACAATAACAAAAAAGGAAAATATATAAGCAATCGTTTTGGCGGCACATCTCATATTTACCAGGCTATCAACATAATCCTCTACCGAATGAGCATCCTTTTGTCTGCCACGCCGGACAGCCAGAAATAAACGGTGGGCTAATGCGCCGTCCTTACAATTCCGCCATTCTCGCCAGAGGATGCTGCGCCAGTTATGGGAGTGTTGGGCCATGGGTGGTTGTAGGTAATGAGGAGGCGTCAATGTATCGGGCATCCGCAACCGCCCCCTCCAGCCCCTCGCCGGACTTCGGCGGGGGGAGCGGGCTTGGGGCCTTTGCGAGAGTGCTAAGAGCAGGCACGATCTCAGCCCCCTTAACAAGGGGGCTGGGGGTGTTTTCCCCCATATCCTTTCCCGCTCTCCGAATAAATTAATCCTGCCTGAATATTCGCTGTAAATCGGAAAATCCCTGCTTGGGACGAAGGGGCTATCGGGGAGACTGCCTTTTGGGGAGGGAGAGGGTGAAGGTGGTGCCTTCGCCCGCTTTGCTGGCGACCTCGATGCCGCCGCGGTGCATTTTAATGATGCCGTAGGCGACGGCAAGACCCAGGCCGGTGCCTTTGCCGATGTCTTTGGTGGTGAAGAAAGGGGTGAAAAGCTTGGAGATGTTTTCCTCCGGGATGCCTTTGCCGGTGTCGGAGACGACTATCTCCACTCGCTCGGCGTCGGAGGAGAGGCGGGTGATGACGGTGAAGGTTCCGCTGTCGGGCATGGCTTCCCCGGCGTTGGTGAAGAGATTCAGAAGAACCTGCTTGATCTGCCTGGGATCGACCGGGATGGGCGGAAGGTCGGCGGCCAGGTCGGTATGAACCTGGATGTGGTCATAGACGGGGAGCTTGGTCGCCATCGCTAAAGAATCCCGGATGAGATCGTTCATATCGGTCGGCTCCAGGGAGAGCTTGCTTTTGCGGGCGAAATCGAGCAGCCCGGCCACGATCTCCCGGCACCGGGCGGCCTCCTCGACCACCATTTTCAGATCCTCCCGCTTTTCGTCTTCCGCAGGAAGGTCGCGGTAGACCAGATTGGAATAGATCATGATGGTTCCGAGCGGGTTGTTGATCTCGTGGGCGATGCCTGCGGCCAGTTGGCCCATCGAGGCCAACTTGGCGGACTGGATGAGCTGCTCCTCCGTGTCCTTGAGGGTTTGGTTGACCTGTTTCAGCCGCTCGATCATATAGGGAAGGCACATGGTCAGTTCGGCCCGCCCGTGAAAGACGGCGATGGCTTTCTCCTGACACGATTCGTACCCGCAGGCTCCGCAGTTGAGCTCATCGGCCCGGCTGAGCTTGTTGATCTTCCGTAGAATGGAGCGCAGCTCGTCCTCGGTCGGGGTGCGGAGGGGCTGGTTTTCGTCGGTAAAGGTGCGGGAAAGATCGATGGCAGCGCAGGCGTCCAGTTCGCGCTCCAGTTCGGCAGGGCTGGTGGCGGCGCAGGCTTCGCGGGCGTAGTGGGCTACGATCTCGCGGCGGGAGAAGACGTGGAGGTCATTGGACATCATCGGCCCGTCGATGCAGCCGTTGCAGATTAGGACATCGAGGAAGCGGGGCCGGATGATATCCTGGATCAGCTCTTCCAGGAGATCCATCGAGCGGTCGGCTCCTTCGGTTACCACAATATCGCTTTCCAGCACATCGCCCTGGAGCATAGCCGTCCTCAGCAGCCCGCCCGAAACCGGGAAGATGCGCCCCACCCGCGGCACCGGGGGGCTAGGATCGGATTCCTCCAGGGCCGAAAGATCGATCTCCTGACGGTAGAATATCCCTTCCAGTTCGATATAGGTCAGCACGGAATCGATGGCCCCGGTGAGGGAAGGGCGGCGGATCTCCGCCTTTTTCGCCAGGCAGGGGCCGATGAAAACGACCTTCGCATCGGGCCGGTAACGCTGTTTGAGGGCTCGCCCCATGGCGATCATGGGCGAAACGATGGGGGCGAGGTGGGGGATGAGCTGAGGGCGGTGGCGCTCCACATAGGCGACCAGGGCGGGGCAGGGCGTGGTCAGGATCGTTTTGGAGCCGTTCTGCCGGAGGAGCCGGGCATAGGCGCGGGCCACCATCTCCGCCCCGAAGGACACCTCATATACCCCGTCGAAACCGAGGCGCTTCAGCCCTGCAATCACCTGCCCGGGCCGTACATCGTGAAAGGCTGCCGGGAAGGAGGGGGCCAGGCAGGCCACCACCGGCTCCTTCTCGCGCAGCATTTGAAGGACTTCGGGAACAGCGGATTCGACCTCTTTGGCGTCCTGGGAGCAGACGCGAACGCACCTGCCGCATGCGATGCAGCGGTCGTCCATCACCTTCGCCCGGCCTTCCAAAACCTGTATGGCTTTGGCCGGGCAGTGCCGCACGCACGCATAGCACTGCTGGCACCGCTCTTTGATCGTACGCACCACGCCTGCCGGTTTGGCAGAAGATGTCAGGTTCGCCATAGAGGTCGCCTCCGGCTGTGGAGAGGATGGGAGGGCGGAAAAGCACCCCCCATAGGTATCCCGATCAGGGTGACTGTCCCGCCGGGGCGGGGTGCGGGACTCTGATAGACGGTTACCTAACCCCCCCGCCCCCTTCCCGAAACGGGCAGGGGGCGGAGATGGGGGGGTCAAGTACCGCATCCTCTGTCCCCCTCTCCCCGGAGGCGCTCCGGCGCATCCCTTGGGTTTCGGGGAGAGGGGCCAGGGGAGAGCGGTCCCCCCTCCCCCAGGAGCGGAGGATCTTCCCCCTTCTCTGGATCGCTATGGGAGGGCGGAAAAGCACCCCCCCCTCTCCCCTGGCTTCGGGGGGCTTAGAGCGTGCGTGCTTTTGATCAGTTGATCAAAGTCCCCCAAGGTCACTCCCCCGCCTTACTAAGGCGCGGGGCTGGGGGCGGTTGCTTATCACCTTTGGGCTGTGCCCCGCATCGGTTCCCACGGTCCGGCCCAGGGATTGGATGATGGCCTGGATGCAGTCCCGGCAGTCGCCCGGCTCTTCGCCCAGGCAGATTTTGTCCGGGTAGATCTGGTAGTGCTGGCGGTAGTGGAGGGGCGTGACATTGGGCATGACGACATTGGCCCCGGCCTTGAGCGCCTTCTGCCTGCCGAACGGGTCGAGCGTGCCGGTGGCGGTGGTGGCCGGGAGCATGGCCCCGGGCATCAGGAGCCGGGCGGTGGCAAGAGTCTTCAGCGTCATGTCCAGATTGCCCCGGGGGTGGCTGGCGAGCGGGGTGTCCGCGTTCGGGATGAAGGGGCCGATGCCCGCCATTTCCACATCGAGCCGCTTCATCAGCAGGATATCTTCGGCCAGAATCTCAGGCGTCTGGCCCGGAATCCCCACCATATTGCCGGAACCCACCTGAAAGCCGAGTTCCCTCAGCCACTCCAGGCAGCGGATGCGGTTTTCGAACTGCATATCGGGATGAAGGGACGCATAGAGCGCGGGATCGGCGGTCTCGTGCTTCAAAAGGTAGCGGTCCGCGCCCGCCTCTCTATAGTGTCGGTATTCTTCGTGAGATTTTTCACCCATGCAGAGAGTAATCACAACATCCATAGCCTTGATTTCCCGGATGATATGGCACATTTTCTCCGGGTCATACCAGATATCCTCCCCGGACTGGAGGACGACCGTTTTGTATCCCAGCGCGACCGCCTGACGGGCGATCTCGATGATTTCCTCTGGCTCCATCCGGTAACGGTGAAGTTCCGGGTTCGGGGCGCGAAGCCCGCAGTAGACGCACTGACGGGCGCAGCGGTTGGAAAACTCGATGATGCCGCGCAGATGCACCGCATCGCCATGCACCCGCTTCCTTACGGAATCCGCCGCCTGAAAGAGCTTCACCATCTCCGCCCTGTCCTCCAGCCGCAGCAGGACAGCGATTTCATCCTTAAACAGCATGGCTTCGGCGCAGGCTTTTTCAAGGAGATATTCGGTTGTGAGGTGGGGAATTGGCATGGTCTATTGTCCCGAAGGGGAAGAGTGCCCCCCCAACCCCCTCGGGCTTCGGGGGGGCTTAGACTGTGCGGTCTCTTGGTACTCTCTCAAAGGCCCCCAAGATCGCTCCCCCCGCCGAAGTCCGGCGGGAGGCTGGGGGGCAGTTGCCTCTCTCTTTACATATAAATATCCCGCCCGCCCTCTTCCATTTCCTGCAAGGATTTCTCCAGGTGGCGGCGGACTTTGGTGTTGAGGACGCGGCTGACGTGTTCGGAGAGAACTTTTTCGCCCAGGGCGCGGGTGGCCGGGGAGGCGTAATCGAGCAGGTATTCCTTGAAGGTCAGGATGGCGTTGGGAGTACAGAAATCCTGGATGAAGCCGATTTTCGCCAGCCCCATGAAGTCGTGGCCGGTGCGGCCCTGGCGGTAGCAGGCGGTGCAGAAGCTGGGCATGTGTCCGGCCTGACAAAGTTCATGGATGATCTCGTCGGGCGTGCGGTGGTCGCCCAGGGTGAACTGTTCCATGATATGCTCTCGGGTGGCGTCCTTGTAGGCCCCGGGGGAGGTTTTGGACCCCGCGCTGATCTGGGAGATACCCAGGCGGAAGAGTTCGTCGCGGAACTCGGCGCTCTCGCGGGTGGAGAGGATCATGCCAGTATAGGGGACGGCCAGGCGGAAGATGCAGACGATCCGCCGGAAATCGTCATCGGAAACCATATGGGGCGGGTGTTCCGCGACGGGAGCATTCAAAGCTGGCTCCAGGCGCGGCATCGAGATGGTGTGCGGCCCCACGCCCAGCTTATCTTCCAGATATTGCGCGTGGGCCACGGTCGCCATCACCTCGAACCGCCAGTCGAAAAGGCCGAAGAGAGGGCCGATGCCCAGATCGTCCACCCCGCCCTCGAACGCCCGGTCCGGGGCCGTGATGCGCCAGTCGTAATCGGACTTTGGGCCGGAAGGATGCATCCGGGCGTAGGTTTCCCGGTGGTAGGTCTCCTGGAAAATCTGGAAAGTGCCGATGCCGGCCTCGTGCAGGAGGCGGAAATCGCCCGCCGTCCGAGGGGCGCAGTTCACATTCACCCGCCGGATCTCGCCCATCCCGGTTCGGGTGGCGTAAACAGTCTCGATAGTTTTCAGCATATACTCGATGCTGTCATCGGCTCCCTCGCCGTAGACCAGCAGGAGCCGCTTGTGGCCCATCCGCTCCAGCAGGCGCACCTCTTCGGCGATCTCCTCCATGGTCAGGCGCTTGCGGATCAGCTCCTTGTTGGAACTCCGGAAGGCGCAGTAAAGGCAGTCGTTGCAGCACTCGTTGGTCACGTAAAGAGGGGCGAACAGCACCATTCGCTGGCCGTAAATGGCCGCCTTGACCTTGATAGCCGCCGCATAGAGGGTCTCACGCACCTCCGGGGTATCGGTTTTAAGCAGCACGGCCACTTCCGCGGTGGTCAGGCCGCGCAACTCGCGGGCCTTGTCGATGATATCGAGCGCCTTTTCCGCAGGCGACTGTCCGGCGGCATCAATCTCGCTGAAGAGTCGTCCCTCGTCGATCACATGGCTTCGTTCCAGAGTTTTCATCATAACCTCGCATCCGGCTCCCCGGACGCTCCATCCCCCCTATTGTGATATTTTTCACTTTTATTATACTACGATTTCCCGACAGAGTCAACGATTTTCGGGGGTTGTTTCGAGTTTTATTTCACGAATGAGCCGGGATGAACCACAAGCCGGATATAATGTTGCAGCTAACCTAAGTCTACAACGATGGTTCGGTGGAACGGGTTCTGAGAATGGGGTATCCTCACAAGAGAACATCACCGAACGAACTCTTGCGGAGGATTCTCTGATGTATGCTACGCCAGGCATAGCCCCAGACCCTCCTGCAAGGCGGCAAACGCCGCTCGTGCTGCGCGTGCAGCCGGAGCAGATGGAGGGGTTGCGGGAGCCGCTGGAAGCGTTCTGGCAGCGCTTTGCCCCGCTGCTCCAACGGCGGGAGCAACGAGAATGGGGGTGGAAATACCTGCAAGGCCACCTGCCCTACACAGCCGCTGGCCCGCAGTTGGGGGGAACGCAACGGGCGCTGTCTGCAACCCTTCGTAGGGGCGGCCCCCTGGGACGATACCGCCTTGCTGGCCGAACACCAGCGGGCCGTGCAAGAACGCCTGGGCGACCCGGAGGGGGGGTGATCCTGGATGGGACGGGTTTGCCCCGGAAAGGAACAGCCTCGGTGGGGGTGGCCCGGCCATACGGCAATCAGACGGGCAAAATCGACAACTGCCAGGTCGCCCTGTTGGCCGTCTATGCCAGCGAGAAGAGGCATGCACGGTTGGACCGGCAGTTGTATGTGCCATCTGTCTGGTTTGGGGAGGACTATGCCCCGCTTCGGGAACGCTGTGACATCCCCGAAGAGGTCGGCTTCCAGACCCAACTGATGTAGGCCGCCCAGAGGCTGCACGGGTTGGCGGACCGGAAGCAAGTAACCTTTCGGTGGGTGTTGGGCGATGAAGCCTTCGGGCGAGATCGCCCTCTGCTGGATCAGATCGACGCGCTGGGCAAGTGGCACTTCATGGAAGTGCCCTCCGACACCCAGGTGTGACCGCAACGGCCCCCGACGCTGGCTCCGACCTGGCGCGGACAAGGACGCCCGCCCACGCGGACACGACGGGCCCCGGATGCGCCCCGACCGGATCCCGTGAGTCAAATCGCGGCCCGGGTAGCGCCGGAACGCTGGCAATGCTACACCTTGCATGAGGGGCACAAAGGCCCCCTGGTCGCCGACATTACCTGTGTGCGGATGATTGCGGTCCGGGAGCGCTTGCCGGGCCCCGACGCCTGGCGGGTGTTGCGTCGGGATGTCCTGACCGGGGAGATCAACTCCTTCCGGAGCAATGCTCCGGCGGACATGGCCCCGGTGCGCTTGGCGGGGCTGACCGCCGCCCGATGGCCGGTCGCACAGTGCATCGAGGAGGCCAAAGCCGCCTTGCACGGGAACCCGTATGCCGCGCGGAGTTGGCGGGGCTGGTATCATCCTGTCACCTTGATCCTGATCGCCCATCTGTTTTTGGTCACGGTGCAGCAAGCCTTCCAGGCGCAAGCGCCGGCGTTGACCGTGCCTCAAGCCCGATGGTTATGGCAAGTCGTCTTGCCCAAGCCGTGTTCGACGTCCCCGCCGCCTTAAGGGTGTTGCACCAGATCCAGCAGGCCAACTACGCGGCCTATCGCTCGCATCGGCAGCGCACCTTGCGGAAACTGGGGGCAACCTGAACCATCGTTGTAGAATTAGGTGGCTTAATTCCTCCGCATTTCTCTCTCCCCAACTCTGAACTCTTACCCCCCGATAAAACACTTGACTTTCTCGGGCAATTGTGGTATATTATAAGCCGATGCGCCTTGCGTGTCGGAGGGGCGAATAGCTCAGCCGGGAGAGCGTCTGGTTTACACCCAGAAGGTCACAGGTTCGAGCCCTGTTTCGCCCACCAATCAGCGCCGTGGGGGCGTAGCGCAGTCGGTTAGCGCACCTGGCTGTCAATCAGGAGGCCGCGGGTTCGAGTCCCGTCGTCCCCGCCACCGGGGGAAGGCAACTTCCCCCGTTTTCATATGCCGAGGTAGCTCAGTTGGTAGAGCAGTGGACTGAAAATCCACGTGTCCGCGGTTCGATTCCGCGCCTCGGCACCATTTTTAGGCCGGCGTAGCTCAGTGGTAGAGCAGCGCATTCGTAATGCGCGGGTCATGGGTTCGAGTCCCTTCGCCGGCTCTCAGAGTGCACACTCAGGGCCGCTTCAGGCGGCCTTCTTGCTGCATAAGGCTATTCGCCGCCGGGGAGACGACTGCATGAAACATCCCCGCCACCTGCGGAATACTTCCATAAAGCACCGGGGGACCCGATAGATGCCCCCTGTCTCGCAAATAACCATCAACACCGCGGTTCTCCCGGTCGCCGGGCTGGGAACCCGGCTCCTGCCTCTCTCCGCCGCCGTCCCCAAAGAGATGCTCCCTGTGGGCCGCCTGCCCGCCATCCACCGCATCGTCGAAGAGCTTCTCGCCTGGAACATCGACCGCCAACTGCTCGTCGTCCGGAAGGGCAAGATTTCCATTGCCGACTACCTGGAGGAATCGCCGGAGTTTAAAGGCCGGGGGCGTTTTGCCTATGTATTCCAGCATGATCTGCGCGGGCTGGGCCACGCGGTTCTCCAGGCCGAAGGGTGGGTGGGCGACGGCCCCTTCCTGGTGGCCCTGGGGGATGCCGTGATGAACTCCCATGCCCTGCTGGGCCGGATGCTGGCCGCTTTCCGGGAGGAAACGGTTTCGGCAGTGGTTGCCTTTGAAGAGGTTTCCCGCGATAATGTCTTCCGCTACGGCATCGCCGATCCCAGGGGTAACGGGGATGTGTTCGAGCTTGCGGGCGTGGTGGAAAAGCCTTCCCCCGAAAGCGCCCCCAGCAATCTTGCCATCTCCGCCCGCTACCTTCTGACCCCCGCAATTTTCGAGGAACTGTCCGCCGCCTCCCCCGGCCACGGCGGGGAGATCCAGCTGACGGACGCCATCCATCGGCTGATCCAAAAAGGACGCAGGGCGCTGGGCGTGAGGCTTCTCCCCGACGAGCGCCGCTACGATATCGGCAGCTTCGAGAGCTTTCGAAAAGCGTTCGACGATTTCGCAGAGCGAGAGGGGCAATCATGAACATACTGCTTACAGGAGGCTGTGGGTTCATCGGCTCTCACCTGGCCGAAAGGCTCCTTGCCGAAGGGCATGCGGTCACCTGCATCGATAACTTCCTCACCGGTAGCCGGGCCAATGCGGAAATTCTGGGCCGCTTCCCGGCTTTCCGCCTCATCGAGCAGGATGTCTGCGAGCCGCTCCGGGAACGGGTGGATTGCGACTGGATATTCCACCTCGCCAGCCCGGCCAGCCCGGTACACTACCGGAGGTTTGCGGTCGAAACCCTGCTAACCAACTCGCAAGGGACGTACCGGATGCTGGAGACCGCACGGCAGCAAAGGGCGCGATTCCTGGTGGCCTCCACCTCCGAAAGCTACGGAGACCCCGACATCCACCCGCAGCGCGAGGACTACTGGGGCCATGTGAACCCGGTCGGGGAGCGGAGCTGCTACGACGAATCGAAGCGTTTTTCGGAGGCCATCACCATGGAATACTGGCGCACCCACGGCACGGATGTGCGGGTGATGCGCTTTTTCAACACCTACGGCCCCCGGATGCAGCGGGACGATGGCCGGATCGTCCCCAATATGATCGGCCAGGCCCTGTTGGGGAAGCCACTCACCGTCTACGGGGACGGGATGCAGACCCGCTCTTTTTGCTATGTCTCCGACTTGGTGGACGGCATCATCCGGGCCATGTGGTGCGAGGAGGCGAAGGCCGAGGTCATCAACCTGGGAAACCCCGATGAGTTCACCGTGATGGAGTTTGTCGAAACATTGAAGCGCCTGCTCGAAAAGCCTCTGGAGGTAATCTATAAGCCTCTTCCCTCAGACGATCCCCGGCGGAGGAAGCCCGATATCGGGAAGGCGCGCAGGCTCCTGGGGTGGGAGCCGACCATCAAGCTGGAGGAAGGATTGCACAGAACGATGAAGTGGTTCGAAGAGACGATGGGGGAGGCGGCTTCTTGAACGTTCCGATGGCAGACCTGCGGGCGCAGCACCGCCGGATCCGCGCCGAGATCGATGCGGCTATCGGCGAGGTGCTGGACAAGGGGAGCTATATCCTGGGGGAGAATGTTTCCCTGCTGGAAAAGGAGATCGCGGCCTATACGGGCGTCCGCCACGGCCTGGGGGTGGCCTCCGGAACCGATGCGCTCCTCCTGGCGATGGCGGCCCTGGATATCGGGGAGGGCGATGAGGTCGTCACCACTGCCTTCACCTTTGTCGCCACCATCGAGATGATCACCGCGCTCCGGGCCGTTCCGGTCTTCGCCGATATCGACCCGGTCACCTTCAACCTCGACCCGTCTTCCCTGGCGGCGAAGATCACCCCTCGCACGAAGGCTATTATCCCCGTCCACCTCTACGGCCAGGTGGCCGATATGAAGGCGGTCGGAGAGACCGCCCGCAAACACAGCCTTTTTATCATCGAGGATGCGGCTCAGGCCATCGGAGCTTCCCTGAACGGCAGGCGGGCCGGGGCGTTCGGCCATGCGGCGGCCCTGAGCTTCTACCCCACCAAAAATCTGGGAGGCTGTGGGGACGGCGGCATGGTGCTGACCGATGACGAATATATCGCCGAAAGGGTGCGCCTCCTCCGCTTCCACGGGAGCGGGGGAACCTACCTCTACCGATATCGGGGATTCAACAGCCGTCTGGACGAGATGCAGGCCGCTATCCTCCGGGTCAAGATGCGCTACCTCGACCTCTGGAACGAGCGGCGGAGGGCCAATGCCGCGCTCTACCGGGACCTGCTTGCCGATATCGATCCTGCCATCCTGTCTCTTCCGGCGGAAGCCCCCGGGGGCCAGCACATCTATCACCAGTTCACCCTGCGCTGCGCCCGGCGCGACGACCTGAAGGCTTACCTGCAATCGCAGGGGTCGGGGTCGGCGGTCTTCTACCCGCTGCCGCTCCACCTACAGGACGCTTACCGCTACCTGGGCTGCCGCGAGGGCGACTTTCCGGAAAGCGAGCGGGCCGCAAGGGAGGTGCTTTCCATCCCGGTCTATCCGGAGATGGAGCGCTCGCAGGTAGAGGCGGTGGCGCAGGCGATCCGCCGTTTCGCGAAAGGAGAATAAGCGACGCATGAGGGCTATGGTTCTAGCTGCAGGGGTCGGCTCCCGGCTCGACCCGCTCACCCGCAGTGTCCCCAAGCCGATGGTGCCGGTGGTCAACAAGCCGGTGCTGGCCTATATCCTGGAGCTGCTGCACAAACACGGCTTCCGGGAGATCGTGATCAACCTTTACTACCTGGGCGACCAGATCGAGGAGTATTTCGGGGACGGCTCGGGCCTGGGGCTGAAGATTACCTATATGAAGGAGGAGAAGCTCTACGGCACGGCGGGGAGCGTCAAGCGGGCGCAGGAGTTCTTCGACGATACCTTCATGGTGGTCGGGGGCGACGATCTGACCGACCTGGACATCTCGCGGATGCTCAAATACCACAAGGACAAGCGGTCCCTGGCGACCATCGCCCTCTCTCTGGTGGACGACCCGGCCCAGTACGGCATCGCCCTCCTGAACGAGCGCGGGCGGATCAACCGGTTTCTGGAAAAGCCGCGTGGTGAAGCCATCTTCAGCAATGCGGCCAATACGGGGGTCTATATCTTCGAGCCGGAGGTCTTCGACCTCATCCCGGCAGGTCAGTTCTACGATTTCGGGCGCGACCTCTTTCCCCTCCTCCTTTCCCTCCGGAAGCCCTTCTACGGCTGGCTGACCTCCAGCTACTGGCGCGATATCGGGAGCCTGGACGAATACCGGCAGGCCCACTACGATTCCCTCCAGGGCCGGGTCGCCATGAAGATGCCCCTCCCGGAGGTGCGCCGCTTCGTCTGGATGGGGGAGAATGTGGAGATCGACCCCACCGCGGAGGTGGGTTATCCGGTGGTGATCGGGCACAACTGCCACATCGAGGCCGGGGCGAAGGTGCTGGAGGACAGTATCCTGGGGGACAACTGCATCGTGGAGAACAACGCCGTCGTCAGCCGCAGCATCCTGTGGGAAGGGGCCCGGGTCATGCGGAACACTATGATCGAGGGCTGCGTGGTCGGAACCGGCTGCCAGGTCAAAACCAATGCCGCCGTCTTCAACGGGGTCATCATCGACCCGGCTCGAAATGTGGGCGGATAGCGGCTGAAGGGGCGGGCGTGAAGAACCCATATGCAAACTGAGAAACAGATGGTGTGAAAAGCCAACCTCCGCGCCAGCCAGATCCAATGGAAGCAACCTCGCTCATGGGGAAACCCGGGGCGAGGTCGCTTCGTTGTATGTGAGATTCCGAGTTTTACTTCGTCTGAAAACCGATCCTGTGTTCGGTCGGGTTGCTCCCTGCCGCTCTTGCATTGCGCCGCAATAGAACCCCCTGTCATTTTCATCACCCCATTCCCGCACGAAGGAATTCTCCCCTCTCTCCCGAAGAAAGCATCCGAACGGCAGGAAACCACGACAGGAGGAGATATTATGAACTCACGCGAGCGGTTTCTGGCGACAGCCTGCTATGCCTCGCGAGACCGTCTCTTTCACTGGGAGATGGGGCCTTATGAGGAAACCCTCAAGCGGTGGCGGGCCGAGGGCCTGCCCGACGATTCCGGATGGTACTGCTACGGGGGCTACGACCGCTTCGAGGTGGCCCCGGTGCATATGGGTCTCTGCCCCGGCTTCGAATACGAATCCCTGGGCATCGAAGGGGAATACGAGATCTACCGCGACGGAGACGGGGTGATCAAAAAGAATCTCAAGGACGTGCCGCCTCCTGCCATGCCACAGTATTTGAAATATCCCCTCCAAGGCCGCGAGCAGTGGCCCGATTTCAGGCGGCGGCTCGATCCCGACAGCCCGGCCCGCTTCCCCGCCCACTGGGAGAGCGTCAAAAAGCAGTACCGGGATCGCGACTTTCCCCTCGGTGTCAACTGCGGCAGCCTCTACGGGTGGCTGAGGAACTGGATGGGCGTGGAGGATATCAGCCTGACCGTCTACGATGACCCCGCCTTTCTGGAGGCGGCGGCGGGCGAAATGACCGACTGCATCCTGGTCGTCCTGGAGCGGGCGCTGGAGGGGATGGACTACGATTTCGCCCTCTTCTGGGAGGATATGGCCTACAAGACAGCCTCCCTCATCAGCCCCGCGCACTACCGCAAGCTCTTTCTACCCCACTACCGCCGCCTCACCGAGCGCCTCCATCGGGCCGGCATCGATATCCTGATGCTGGACAGCGACGGCAATGTGGAGGAACTTCTCCCCTGCTGGCTCGATATCGGGATCAATTTCATCTATCCCTTCGAGGTGGCCGCGGGCATGGATGTGACCCTTCTCCGTAAAAAATTCGGCAAGGAACTCCGCATGGGGGGCGGCATGGACAAGCGCATTCTGGCAGGAGACCGGGCGGGCATCAAGAAGATGGTGGAAGAGAAAATCCCCCTGATGCAGGAAGGCGGCTACATCCCGGGCTGCGATCACGCCATGCCCCAGGACATTCCGTGGGGAAATTACCTTTACTACAGGGAACTGCTGAGGGACGTAAAGCCATAACGTAGGGGCACGGCATACCGTGCCCCATAGCGATCCAGATAAGGGGAAAGATCCTCCGCTCCTGGGGGAGAGGTGACCGCTCTCCCCTGGCGTGGGTGACCGCTCTCCCCTGGCCCCTCTCCCCGAAACGGGGAGAAGGGGATAGATCGTGCGGTCATTGACGGCCTCATCCACTCCCCCTGCCCGTTTCGGGAAGGGGGCGGAGGGGTTAGGTAACCGTCTATCAAAGGCCCGCACCCCGCGGGACAGTCACCCTGATCTGGATCGCTATGTGGCACGGCATACCGTGCCCCGCCTACAACATCGGTATATCACAGAAAAGAGAGGAGGCGATTATGATCCCCGCAAAAGATACCTTACGCTATCGGCATCTGGTGGATTCCGGTTATTGCGTTTTCGAGAATGTGCTGGATAGAGAAATGCTGGACGGATTGTCCGAGGCGACGGAGCATCTGCTGGCGATGCAGTCGCCGGAAGAGATGGAGCGATACCGCTACCAGGGAAGCAACATCCAGCTTTCCTATCAGCATCCGGTCTTTGCCCGCCTTTTCGCCTGGCCGGAGGCGTTGGAATCGCTGAAGGCGCTCGGTTTCGATGAGCCGAAGTGGTGGAGCGCGTTTCTTCTGAGCAAGCCGCCCCACGCCCCGCCGCTTTACTGGCATCAGGACTGGTGGGCTTGGGATGACCCCTGCTCCGCCGGCGAGATTCCGCCCCAGGTCTTCCTGATGTACTACCTGACCGACACCTCGCCGGAGAACGGCTGCCTCCGGGTTATCCCCGGCACGCACCGGAAGCGCATCCCGCTTCATGACGAACTCCCGGCGGCCCACACCGAGGAGACTTACCGGGCCAATGCCGATTCACCGCTGTTTGCACGCCATCCTGACGAAGTAGATCTCGCCGCCAAAGCCGGGGATCTGGTCATTGGAGATGCCCGCCTCCTTCATGCCGCCCACGCCAATCAGACTGACCGGCGCAGGTCGTGTCTGACCCTCTGGTATTTCCCGGATTATGAGGGCCTTTCCGATGCCATAAAAGCCTTCGTCTCACGCAAGAAACCCCTGGCCCCGCCGGACTGGTGGGAAGGCAGTGCCGGACGTATTGTAGAGCCTCTTATCCCTTATTACTCCGGGAGCGAGGCCCCTGCGGTTTTTAACCGCAATCCGGGCCAATGTCTGAAGAGGTAGCGCGGAAAGTATATTCAGGGCTTTTGCTTGATGTATTAATATATTCTTAAGGGTGATGTTGAGGGGCGACCCAGCGGTTCGCCCTTGAATGATTTTCCGGCCTGCCCGAGTGGAACCCTCTTCTCCTTTTTGGCATCCAAGATATAGAAAGCGATCTCGATACCACCCGGAACATGTGATGATGCCGGGAGCCATATCAGGCGGGAAGGGGTGCGTTTCCTTGATGGGGGAGGATGGCCCGCTGGTTGACAGGTTCCTCCGGGGAGAGGAAGCGGCTTTCGACGTTAATTTGATATCACAAGCCACAGACGAAGCCCTCCGGCTCCGTCCTTTTCACAACCATTCGATTCCTTCCATGCAAGGCTGGATGCCGTCATACCAATCCCAGCGTTTTCAACGCCTCCATCAAAGGCGGCAGCGGCTCCTGGTAAAGCCATTCAACCGGGAAGGAGAATCCCTTCAAGGCTTCGCTGTGATACCAGCCCGCTTCGTCCGGCAGGCGAGGGGCATACCGCCCCTTGTACAGCGCGTAAAACTCTGCCTGCTTTGTCTCCGGATCGATCAACCAATATTCGCGAACGCCCTCGGCCCGGTATTCCGCGAACTTCTCCTTCCGGTCGCGCTCGGCGCTCTCGGGGAAAACGATCTCCACTACCAGGTCGGCCGGCCCATCGATATAGGTAGGGGTAATGCGATCCAGGCGTTCGCTGGCGACGAATAAAATGTCGGGCTCGCGCCCCCGCCTGACCTTGCTCAGGCGCATCTGCATCGGGGCGTCCAGCACTTCTCCCAGTTGATCGCGCTCCACATAAAAGCTGAACAGATTCACCAGGAACCGCTTGATCCGCTGATGTCTCGTATTCACTGGACTCAAAAAGATCACCTCTCCGCCCACCCACTCGGCGTGAGCGCCATCAGGAACTGAAGCCAGGAATTCTTCGTAAGTGATGTATTTAACTGCTACCATAGGCTGTACTCCTTCATGAACTCTTGAGAATATTATACCAATAAATTAAGAGCCTGTCAAGCCGGAGAGTGTGAAGAGGTAAATCCTGACGATGGCAAACAGCCCTATCCATGCAGTCTGGGATGAGCGTTAGCGACGAAGCAATCCCACTTCTCAGACGAGATTGCTTTGCTTCGCTCTCGTTGTACAGGCCCTGACCTAAAGCCGGAAAGCGATCACATCAAGTTCCTTGGCTGCATGATCTCCGCAATCCCGCCATCGATTGCCAGGGCGTTGCCGGTCATAAAGGCGGCGTCGTCGGAGGCCAGAGGGTAGATATTAGATAGCAGCGCAACCGGCGATATCATCCCAAAGCTCCGGCATTTCAAGGGCCTCGGCGAATTGCCTGACCCAATACTCGATCCGTCTGCGATCCAGATCAGGATAATTTTCGATAATCCCCTGTATATCCAGCAGGTCTTTGGAACGATGCGCTACTGCTTTAAGAATGATAAGATCCTCAGGTGTGGGGAGACGAAGCGGTATCGGATCAGTCCTGTGGAGAATGCTGCGATCCACTACCTCTTCTTCAAACGGCAATATACCCAGAGAGATATCGATGTTTATCCCACTTGCCGAGTGACGCAGCAATAAAACTCGGTGCTGGCGGGCAAAATCCTCGGCCTCTTTGATTCGTGGCGACATCCCTTCCTGTGAGGCAATTTCAATCAAATCATGTATTTGCTCTATGGGGACAAGGAAAAGAGCATCTAAATCAGCCGTCAGGCGGGGCTTCCCCATCAAGCTGGCGGCTATGCCTCCGATAAGAACTCCCCGGTCGCCACAACGTGACAACAGCCGGTCCAAAGCGATAAGCGGTTGCAAGAAATGTAAAATAATATCATCCGGTTCGCTCATGGCTGGCCCTCAATTTATCCCATCTATGCAGGATAATTTCCTGGTCTTCCTCCGGGCGATCCGGCATCAAGCCCAGAGCAGTCGCCAGACTGTAAAGCCTGTTGACCTGCTGCCAGCGCCATTCGATAGAAGCCTCCCTTATCTCCCGCCTCTCGATCTCCTCGACGGCAGTCCAACGATCCCGATAAGCTTTGAGTGTTTCGTCCATGTTCCGATGCTTTACCCTCCGGGTATATTATACCTATAACGTTCATCCCTGTCAAGCCGAGGGCTACATGATCTCCGCAATCCCGCCATCGATTGCCAGGGCGTTGCCGGTCATGAAGGCGGCGGCGTCGGAGGCCAGATAGAGGGCGGCTTCGGCGATCTCTTCCGGGGTTCCCAGCCGGCCGATGGGCTGGCGCGATTCGTACTGCCTTCGGGCCGCAGCCGGGTCGGGGGCCGAGGCGATCCTGTCCCTCAGGGAAGGGGTTTCGATGGTTCCGGGGCAGATGCAGTTCACCCGGATATTGTCCCCCACATGATCGGCGGCCACGGCGCGGGTGAGGCCGATCACCCCGCCCTTCGAGGCGGAGTAGGCGGCCCGGTTCCTGATGCCGATGATCCCGGCGACAGAGGCCATATTGACGATCACCCCGCCCCCCTGCGCCCGCATCACCGGCACGGCGTACTTGCATCCCAGGAATACGCCCTTCAGGTTGATATCGATCTGCCGGTCCCACTCCTCCTCCGAGGTATCCTCCACCGATCCCTGAACTACGATCCCCGCATTGTTGAAGAGGATATCGAGCCTGCCCCAGCGGGCCGCCGCCTCCCGGATCATGGCCTCCGCGCCCGCCGGGCAGGCTACATCGGCCCGGATGAAAAACGCCTCCCCGCCCGCCTGTCGGATCAGGGAGACCGTTTCCTCCCCTGTCTCGGGGGCGCAGTCCACCGCCGCCACTTTCGCCCCTTCCCGGGCGAAGAGGAGAGACGCCGCCCTCCCCATCCCGGCCCCCGCTCCGGTGATCAAGGCCGTTTTGTTTCGTAGACGCATGAGAATACCTCCAGGCTTTTCTTTAAATATCGATGCAGTCTCCAGGCTTACAAAGGCCGAGGGAGCTTCGTACTCATATAAATCTGGAGATTGCCGCGCCGTTGCGCTCCTCGCAGACTGCATCGATGACGGTCAACGGTGCAAAACTGCTGCATCGGCTCAAACCCGCCCCTTCAATCCCGGAAGATCAGCCGCTTTTCCGCAGACTGGCGCATGACCTTCATTTTGCCCTGTTCCCCGATCAGGATGATATTGAGGGCTTCGAGGGAGTCGATTTCCATATGGAGGTCGTCCCCGGAGAGGCGCAGGGAGGCGGCCCCTAGTCGCTTCCACTGGCCGCCGGAAAATTCGCCCACCTCGGCTGCCGGACGCCTCCACCGGGCATCAGTGTTGAGCGAAAGGCGGGACGGCTCGAAGGGGAGGAGCATGAGGGAGCGCGATTTGCGAATGTCCTCCCCGTCCAGAGAGCAGAGGGCGACATGGCCGGAGCCGTCCCACAGAATTTCGCCGTCATAGGACACGCGCCCCTGGGCCTCTGCCGCCAACAGGCTCCCCTTTCTGCCTGTTTGAAGGAGCGCAGGATGGCGCGGCCCCACGGTCAGCAACACCTCGCGCTTGCCGATGCGGAAGGTGGCGGTTTGCTCCGCCTCGCCGTGATTATAGAGAATATACACCTGTCCTCCGTCCGCCGGCAGGGAAAACGCCTGGAGCGATGGCGTGTCGGGAGCGACTTCCAGGCGCTTTTCACTGGCAAAGGCCAGAAAGCGGCTGTAGAGGGCGGCAGGGGCGTCTTCCAGTTCGGCAGGCCGGGCCGCGAAGAATACCTTGCCTTTGCCGAGTTTGTTCGTCCAGGCATTGCCTTCCAGAGCGGAGGCTCCCGCAGAGCGGACGGCCAGCGGGGCCATCGGCCCGCTTTCCGCCGCCGGTTCCACCCCGCACAGTTCGCGCAATCGATCCTCACGGGTGCGGCGGCGCAGGTCGTCATAGGAGAGGTCGCCGGAGAGATAGAGGGAGCCGCCCTGTTCCACGAACTTTTTGACGCGGGCATAGGTTTCGTCGCGAGGGCAGTAGGGCAGAGGCCAGAAGAGCGTCCGGGCCGCCTTCGGCAGCCGGTCTAGGTCGAACTCGCCTATCACATCGAAGGGAACCCGGCAGGCCAGAAGGCCGTCTATGGCGTTCAGGACGGCGGCATGAACCCGATCCCAGGATGCGCCCAGCCGGTGGCTGTCGGGAACCAGCAGGCAGACGGAAGGGGAGAAGTTCACGGGATGGATTCCCCGGAAGAGGAGCGCCATATTCCGGTAAGCCTTTAGAACGTCCTTGGGCACATTGTCCCCGGGATGAAGAAGGCCCCAGGGGAAGACGCATGACTCGAAATCCTTCCAGTCCCAGCTTTCGATGAAGGAGGCTCCCATCCCTAAAGCCAGGTGGCCGTAGAGGAGGAATCGCTCGATGGACTGCTGAGGGCGGTCTCCGGTCTGCCCCTGGGTGCGGGCATCGTGCGCCTCCTGCGCCCCGAACTCCCCCAAAGAGAACGATTTGCCCTCGAAGCGCCGGTCGGTCAGCTTGAACTGGCGAGCGAAATCGGCCAGACTGCCGTAGTAATGCATGTCGCTGAAATCGGTGTGGCGGTTTCCCAGCAGCTTGTCCGCAGGCTGCATCCATGGCAGATAGCCCACCGTGATATTGTGCCCGGGCGAACCCTTCTTCATGCCCTCCACATTGGCCTTCACCCAGCGGTTCAGGGTGAGGACTTTGAAATGGTTCGCGTCATAGGTTTTGAGGTCGTCCCAGGCTTCGCTGCCGTTTTCCACATCGATCTCGCCGAAGGGCTTCTCAGGGGGGCTGTATTTCCAGGCGGCCCGCAGGGCGTCTTCGGTCCGGTATCTCTCCTTTAAGTAGTCGTTCCAGAGGCGCTTCAGGTCGGGGATGTTGGAAAGGGAAACCGAAGGCTCGTTCTGCACGTCGTAGAGGATGCCGGGGACGTCCCTGTAGCGTTCGGCCCAGAAAGCGTTCCAGTCGCGCTGGGCGGCAAGCTCCTCATCGGATATTTCTACCGGCAGCCAGTCGTGCAGAGCCAGGAAAAGAGCGATCCGGTATTTCTGGCACAATTGCACTACAGCATCGGTCTGGCGCACCAGGCGGGCCGGGCGGTTTTTGAGGTCGAGGGAGGAATGACCTCCCTGGCCTTCATAGCCCTTCGCTGCAAAGGGCGAGAAGTGGAGGATGCGAAGAAGGTTCAGGCCGTAGTCGCGCATGGCCTTCAGGTCGCGCTCCCAGACAAGCGGGTTCTCATCGGCAGAATAGAACATCATGCCGGTCTGGTTCGTTCCGGTCAGGAACTCCTGGGTGGCCCCGCTGCGGAAGTAGTTCCCCTTCAGGCGCAGAGGAATCCCTGCGCCCACCGTTTGCGGATTCCAGACCACGAAGCCGGTCTCTATCCGGTCTGCCGCGCCCTGCGCGTCGCCTATCTCCGCCTCGATCCGGTAGAAATCGCTGTCGAACCGCTTGGGCTTCCATGTGAACGAAAATTCGGCTGTTTCTCCCGGCGCGAGGGACGCCTTCTTGCGGGCGCGAAAAGCTATCGGCCCCTTTTCATCGCTTATAACCTTAATCGATACCCCGCCCTCGCGTCCCGACGGCCCGAAGTTGGAGGCTTTGACGGTGATTTTGACCTCTTCCCCCTGACGGTAGCAGGCCAGGTCGGTCTCAAGCCGGTGCAGGAAGGTTCTGGCGAGCAGAGCGTCCACTGTGCGGAAGAGAAGCCTTTCCATCTCCGGCAGGGCGGCGGGGCCGAAGAGGTCCTGGTTGGTCACTCCGAAGAAAGCCCAGGAAGAGCGGGCGTACGGCCCTGCATAGTGATGCATCAGAGCGCCCGCGCTGCCGCGCAGCCGTCCGTAGGCGTCGTAAGCGTTCACCAGGGGGATCCTTCGCGCCCATATATCGGGGAAGACGGGGCTGTTGCTCCCGGTCAGCCCGCTGGCGGCAAAGCCCTCGAAACTACCCCGGATGTTGAGGCTCTCCGGAGCGATGCTCTGTCCGGGCGCTGCCGCCAGCCGCACAGCCTGCTTGAGTTCGAAGGACGGATCGAAGGCCCCGATCTGCTCGGGCTGGAGGCCGAGCGCGTCTCCGGGCCTGCCGAAGCGTGTGTTGAGGAAAACCGTCTCCTTCTCGCTGTCCATCTGCGAGGCGGTTGAGCCGGCAGGCGCATCCGTCCACTCGCCGTTCTCGAAGCGGAGCAGGCGGTCGAAGGCATAGCCTCCGAGGGATAAAAAGGCCCCGCCTGCCTTCAGATAGGCCACCAGCGCCTCCCTGCCGTCCGCAGGATAGGCCGGGCCATAAGGAAGAAGCAGCAGGTCGAAATTGGATCGTGTCAATACAGCCGGATCGCACAGGTCGGCGGCCCTGAGAGGCGTGACGCCGTAACCGGCCTCTTCCAGCAGGGCGGTCAGGCCGGTCGGCGAGGAGGCCCCTGCGGAGGCGGGGAGGGCGTCATTCAACATGGCGATGCTTCCCCTGTCGGTTCGGTTGACGGACAGATTCTCGGTGCGCGGCGGAATGCTCACAGCAGTTTCCTCCTTCAAAATGAACCGCCCGGCGGCCAGATTGATCTCCAGACCGGCGTAGTTGCAGCCGACCAGCAGGCGGTCGGCGGTCAAAAGCTCCCGTTTCCGGTTGCCCCTGGGGTCGAAGCGGAAGCCCGCCATCGGCAGGCGGACCCCCTGCCAGCCGGTCGGCATCTGGCCCAAAGGTTTGCCCTCCGCGCGGATTTCCTGCACCCAGCCGTCTCCATCGGCCTCGAAAAGCCAGAGGTGCATGGCCGCCTCCGGCCTGGCAGCGGCCTTGTAAAGCTGGAACTCCAGCGCGGTCGCCTGCGGCGGAATTTGAACGGAATGGCTGAGGTTGCCCCAGTGCGGAGACTGATCGGTATAGGTGAGGCGCAGGGAAGGCTTTCCCTCCCGGGGGCGTCCGGAATCGGCGGCGAAAGCGGGCGCGTGGCCGCCGTCCGGGTTGGGCGACCATCCCGACGGGTCTTCCCAGTTCAGTAGAGATTGTGGCGAACCGGCACAGAAATAGGCTATAATAAGAGTGAGACAAGCAGACATGAAGAGATATCGGAGCATCCTTGTCGGAGACCTCCTCGGAACTTTTTTTCATGTTCCATAGGAAGCGGGGAATTCCTTCCATCCCGCATTCGCCGCCTTCTACATTAGATTAACCCAAGATGCCACCTCCCCGGGTTGGGTATCTTTTCCACTGTAGGGGCGCGATTTATCGCGCCCACAAGATTTCAAGGGCGCGATGAATCGCGCCCCTACAGGACGATCTTGCCTCACCTGTTCATGGGGAGCAACTTGGGTTAAATCATGGAGAAAGAAGCAGGACTTTCACTTGGGAAAAGCGTCCACCGATGTCATTGCGAGCGAAGCGAAGCAATCTCCAGGGCTGTAAATATGAGATTGCTTCGCCGCTTCGCTCCTCGCAGACTGCATCGCTACGGCTCTATCTTCTTAAAAGGCGAAAGTCCTGAAGAAAGCCAGGAAATGAAGCGTTGGTTTGCCATGGTATGTTTGCTGGCGGTCTCGGCCTGCGTCCGGGCGGGCGATTTGACGGCAGAGGAAGTCTTCCGGGACGGAAAGCTGAGCGATGAGGAGACAGTGGCCCTGGCCCGGCAGGCAGCGGACAGAAACCTGAAAAAGTGCGGGAACCCCGTTCAGGACGAGGGCCGGACGCGCCGCCTGAATGCGGTGAGGGAAAGGCTGATGGCCGCCCTGCCGCCCGCATCGGCGAAGCCCTGGGCCTGGCGGTTCTCTATTGTAAAGGACACCCGGATCGGGGCGTCCTCCTGTGGGGACGGCACGGTGATGGCGAACAGCGGCCTCTTCGACCTGAACCCGGATGACGATATTCTGGCCGCGGTGCTGGCCCATGAGATGATCCATGTGACCCGGCGGCACTGGGGTGAAAGGCTGTCCGCCCGGTATATTCGGAAGACAACGGCTCCCCCTGGCGAGCAGGCGATGTCAAGCGTCAGCTTTCGCGTTCTCCCGCCGGGGGAGCGCATGGCCCAGGCCCGCCAGCAGGAATGGGAGGTCGACAACGAGGGCCTCCGCCTGATGACAAAGGCCGGTTTCAACCCCATCGGCATGCTGGACTACTTCCGCATCATCGCCGCCCGCTACGACGACCGCAGCGCCCCGGCCACCCGCCGATCCCATCCCCTGACCTCCGAACGGATCGCCAATGTGCAGAAGCTCCTGGCGGAGTTATGGGGAGAGGGATAGAGGCTATCGAGCTAAGGAGTCGTTAAGACATAACTTCCGGTCCCCCTGGAGGAGGCCCCGGTGCGTTATCCTTGGGGCGCACCGCCGTGCGCCCCTACCGCCCATCGGGAAGTTGTTTTTAACAGTTACTTACGGCTCCTGCGAAACGCTTCAGAAGGCGACATCAGGCGCTTCGGCGACCGCCAAACACTCCGGTGGAATGGCTACGGTCGCGATCCGGGCCAGAGCCTGCTTGATCCGGTCGAAGAGTTTGTCCGTATCGAACGGCGGACGACCGAAGATTTCCGCATGCGCCGGGTTCTCCGGCAGAGGCATGGGATCGACGTCCACCCCATATCTCTGCCCAGTGATCCCATGCGTGGCGGTAACCTGGCGCACTTCGCCTGCCACCAGCGACAGGACCCCGCTGCCCGGCGCGAACCGCGCTTGCGTTTCCGCCGGCCCACCGGGGCACAAGACAGCCCGATCCACCGAAGGCCGCCGCCGGGCATCGTTGAAAGCCATACTGCTGATGCGCCGCCGCCCCTGCGCGTCTATCGGGAGAAGCCGGGGATCGTTGTGGAGCGCGCGATAGAGGATCTCGGTATCGGCTACCGGATCCTGCGGGCAAACGGGCGGGTCCTTCATGAAGTTTTTCCGTCCGCCAGCCAGCGCACGAGCGCCAGGAAATCCCCGATCCGGGCCACTTCGCCGTCCGCCATCTGGCTTACAATATCGTTCCCCCAGGCTTTCAGAAACTCCACCTGCGTCTCGGAGCGGATGAACAAGGTCAGGCTCCGGTCCTCGCGCCACCATTCCATCTGGATTTGGCCGCGTTCGTTCGCTCCCAGGTGTGGCTCCACCCACCCAAGCCCATGGGCCAGCATCCCGGCCCGGAGCAACGCATACACTTCCCGGGCCGCCGACAGGAGGGCCGGGAGCGGCCTGGGGGACCCTTGCCCGTCCCAGTTGTCTGTCAGGGATTCCAGCGCGGCAAACGCGGCCTCGATGCGGTCGACTGTCAGAGGGGCGTCGCCTTCCGGCACAAGGCGGACAGGAATCAACCGGGCTGAGCCATCGGCCTCTTCCCGGACGGCGAAGCGTTTGCCGGCATACTTGCGCCCCAGCGTAACACGCCCTTTCTCATCGGCGATTTTGATGGCCTCATCCTGCGCCAGCAGCGGTGTCATGCAATACCTCGTTTGATAAAATCTTATGGTTGGGAAAGTGGGATTATCCCACTTTTTATTATACCCTATGGGTGCGAAGAGAATCAAGAACGGCCTGCTCGTCCTCGGCGCTTTACCCTGCCAGGCGTATCGTCTGCTCTTCCCCCAGCGCTTCGTTGATATAGGTCAGGGACGCCTCCTCGTTTACCTTCAATTGCTCGTTGGCATCGAGCAGTTCGATGCCGTACAATGCGCCGTCCGGCGCAATATCGATGTCGAGTTCATCATTGATCCGAATAGTCTCGACCTGCTCCCTTTTTTCGAGAAACCGGAGATAAGCGATATTATAGCGCGGATCGAAGGTGATTTTCATGGAAAGGCTCCTCATCTATACTCCTGATGATGATTCAGCGATATACCGGAGTCTTCCTTTCGCCCCTTGACAAGAAAGCGGGAAATTTATTACAATAATATAGGGATGAACGCATGCGCCATCAGGCCGGTCAGCCCCGGCATAACGGCAAAGCGCCCATCGTAACACGGGTCGAAAGGAGAAGCGTATGTCTACATTGGCCGTCTTGCCCGGCATCCGGCTCGATGATGACGGCACAGCCTGGATCGATGGAACCCGGATCATGGTCTCCCTCATTGCCTGCGAGAAAAACGGCGGCTGGGCTGAGGCGGAGATCCAGAGGCAGCATCCTTCCATCACCCTGGCGCAGATACACGCGGCCCTGGCTTATTACTACGACCATAAGACCGCGATGGATGCATCCATTGCGGAGAGCTACCAGGCCTATCGGCGTGCCTGGGAAGCGCAAAACGAAGATCCGAGTCATCTTGCCCGCGAGCGCGCTTTGAAGGAACGGTATCAGGCTATCATGGATAAAACCGCGTGAGCGTCTCTTTCTACATGGATGAACATGTTCATCAAGCGATCACCCAATCGCTCCGGAAGCGCGGGGTAGATGTTTTAACTGCCAGGGAAAACGGCTGCCAGGAAGTCCTGGACTCTCTGATCATGGATAGAGCGACCGAGTTAGGCCGAGTGCTGATTTCCTACGATCACCATATGCTCCAGGAAGCGACGTTTCGCCAGCGGACTGGTATTGCGTTTACCGGGCTGATCTATGGGCACAAGCAGGACATTCCGGAGCAAATGGGGCGCTGGATCGAAGCTCTCTCCCTCATCGGCATTGCCGGGGAAGCACATAATTATGCCCGACAGGTCAAATACCTTCCGAACCCGTTCTAATGCTGCTGAAGACGACGAGAGCCGGGCCGTCCTGAATGAGATCAAAGCCCTTTTTCAGGCCAGCCAGTCCTTGCCACAGGTGCAGGCTTTGACGGAAGAAGATATCAAGCGAGAAATCAGTGAGTATCGGAACGGACGAGGAAAGCTGCCTTGAGCTTGCTGAGCCAAATATACGGACTTGCGCTCAGAAGGGCGACCCATCGTGTCGCCCCATACGCATCAAGATAAGGTAAAAGATCATCCATTCATGAGGGCAGGGATACCTCTCTCCCCTGGCCTGGGTTACCTCTCTCCCCTGGCCCCTCTCCCCGAAACGGGGAGAGGGGGACAGATCGTGCGTTGCTTGACGGCCCCATCCACCCCCCCTTCCCGTTTCGGGAAGGGGGCCGGGGGGTTAGGTAACAGTCTATCAAAGCCCCGAACCCCGCCCCTCGCAGGACAGGCAGCCTGATCTTGATACACATGGGGCGACCCGGCGGGTCTCCCTCTCATCACTCTCGCACAGATATCAAGCGAAGCCCTGATGAAATACCTCCGGCAATAAGCCTCTTCTCACCCCCCTACAATCCGTACAGCCCGCAAACCCGCTCATCCATCTCCGCCTCCCACGCCTCGCACCCTGCCCCTTTTGCATCCAGGCACTTCCGCGCCAGGGCCGCAACGGCTGCGCGGTCAGAGGGAGAAGCGTCGGGGATAGGGATTTTGCTAATATAAGGGGTTTGCATTGCAAGAGCGCCTCCCGATAATTTGGAGCATATATCATGTAAGTAATGCCACACCGGGCCGGAATTTAGGATTGCGATTAGGTATAAATCGTAAGATGGGATCATAAACACTTTATTGTTCATGAAGGCCCCTGTCAGATCAAGGGCGAATGCCTGATATGTTGCAATCTCCTGATACACAATCTTGGGCTTATCGAACACTTCGTAATAGTCGCAAGCCCTCAACTCCCACCAATGATTGCCTTTGTCCCATCGTTTTTCGAGTTCCTTTTGCCACTGTTTCAGATGCGCGAAGATAGCCGGATACCGCTCTATATCCACCCCGATTCTGGTAACGATAAGCCATTTATCCGGGTAATCGATTGACCATTTTTTAATGTCTCTTCCCATTGCCAGGGGCTTGATGATTTCGGCGCTTTTCGCGTCCTGCCGGATCAGTTCTTCCCGCTTCGCGCC
>JADLDR010000132.1 GCA_020846535.1 Armatimonadota bacterium
GCATGTGGACATCGACCCGGCGGAGATCGGGAAGAACCTGAGGCCGTTGGTGCCGATAGTGGGGAATGCGAAGGATGTGCTGGAGGCCCTCCTTCAGAAGGTCGAACCCAAACAGCATCCCCTCTGGATGGAACAGATTCAGGAGTGGAAAGAGAAATACCCGTTGAGATACGCAGACCTGGAAGACGAGACGCCCTGCGGCTATGTGCTGGAGGAGCTTTCCCGGGCGACGGAAGGGAAGGCCATCGTCACCACCGATGTAGGCCAGCACCAGATGTGGGCCTCCCTTTTTTACAAATCGGTGCGGCCCAGAGGCTTTCTATCGTCGGGGGGATTGGGGACGATGGGCTTCGGGTTTCCGGCGGCCATCGGGGCGCAGTTCGGCTGCCCGGAGGAGACCGTGCTGGCGATTGTGGGCGACGGGGGGTTCCAGATGACCCTCCAGGAGATGGCGACCGCAGTCGAGCATCACCTTCCGGTCAAGATCGCCCTGATGCACAACGGCTATCTGGGGATGGTGCGCCAGTGGCAGGAATTGTTCTCCCAGAGGCGCTATTCCGCGGTCGACCTCTCCTGCGGCCCCGATTTCGTCCGCTTGGCGGAAGCCTATGGCGCGGCAGGCTTCCGGGCGGTCACGAAGTCACAGGTGCGGGAGGTCATCGAGAAAGGGATGGCCGTCACGGATCGGCCTTGCCTGATGGAGTTCGCCATCGCCCAGGAGGAGAACGTCATGCCGATGATCCCCTCCGGCGGGACGGTCCATCAGATGATGATCTCCGACCCGAAACTGGCCGCCCGGTTGGAGGAAAAGCTGCTGACGACCGCCTGAGACATACAAACGCCGGGGTGAAGCGGCGGATTCACCCCGGCGTCGTTTAGGAGGGAAAGGTCCCTTGAGTTCCCGCTTATTTATACGCAAAGGGACGCGAAAGGTTCCCGGCGATGCCGATTATTTTTCCCATCGCCGAGAAAGGATTTGCATATGGAAAAAGCCACATTCGGAGCCGGGTGCTTCTGGGGCGTGGAGGCCGCCTTCCGCCGGGTGCCGGGCGTGATCGATACGGCGGTCGGCTTCATGGGCGGTGCGACCGCCGACCCCACCTATGAAGAGGTCTGCACCGACCGCACCGGCCATGCCGAGGTCGTTCACCTCATCTACGATCCGGCCCGGATTTCCTACGAAGACCTCCTCCGTATCTTCTGGGAGTGCCACGACCCGACCACCCCGAACCGCCAGGGCTGGGACGTGGGGACCCAGTACCGGTCCGCCATCTTCTACCACACGCCCGAACAGCGAACAAAAGCGGAAGCCTCCGGAGAAGCGATGAACCGATCTGGCCGGTTCGGACGGCCCATCGTGACCGAGATCACCCCGGCCTCCGAATTCTACCGTGCCGAAGAATACCACCAGCGTTATCTGGAAAAGCAGGGAAGGACAATCTGCCATATCTAATGGAGGCTGCTGGCGTCAAGATTCCGATTAGGATCGAAGGAATACCATTCCATCGATCCCTAAAAGTGTCGGGTGATCAGCGTTTCGGGGAGAGAGGTAGCTCCGCCTCCCATTTCTGATTATTTTTCAACTTTCATCAGGCAAACCCGGGATATCTTTAGGTTCAACCCTTGCGTCAAACCACAATCTCACAGTTGGAGTCGTTTTGCCGGGAGGCGCTCAGGCTTCTGGGCGTGAGTATGCGTGAGTCCGGACCGGGGGCGCTGGAGGTTCTCGTTCCTCCGGAGCGGCTCGATCTCTTCGAGGGACGGGAGAGAATCCGGCTGGTTTTCGATCCGGTCCGCGCCGGGGAAGAGGCGGAACTGGTGGCTCCGGGGAGCTTTGCGCTGGAGCGGCTGCTGGCTGCCGTTCGGCAGCGGGGGAGCCTGGCGCATTATCGGCTGAAGGCGTCGGCGGAGGTTCCGGCGGAGCCGCCCCTGAAGGTGGAAAACGGGGATGCCCGGCCTGTTTCCTCCCGCAGACGCTACCATGCCCTTCTGACGGTGTGGTTTGCGGTATCTCTCGTCAGCGACGAAGACCGGGAAGATCTGCGCGGGGTGACGGTGGACCTGGCGACCGGCAAAGCGAGTGCCGGCACTCCTTCCGTCTGGCCGGACCGGGCGGTGGAGTTGGAGGCCGGCGAGGGCGAGGACATCGAGGTTGATCTGGCGGCAGGATTTCAGGCGGCCCGCGTTGCGGCGGAGGCGTCGGCCCGCCAGTGGGCGGAGGCCGCGCAGGAGGAGAGCGAGCAACGCCTGTCCCGGGAGATCGAGCGGCTGAACGGCTATTACGACGATATGCGGGCCGATGCGGCCAGCGGCAGCCGGAGCCGGGATGTCCGCCAGCTTCAGAAGAACCGGGACAGGGCGGCCCTGGCCTATGGCAAGCTGGAGCAGATTTATGAGGCGGCCCGGGGCCACCTGGAATCGGAGGCAGGTTTAGGCAGGCCGGATGAATCCAATCGCATTCGACGGAAGCAGATGAGTTTCGGGGCCCAAATTGATCTGCATCACAAATCCATCCAAGTCGCTCAAGAAATCATGGCCCGCAGCCCTCCGGAGGGGTGGATAGAGGATCTGGAGCGGGTCAAGGCGGCGGCACTGGAGGGCTTCACCCGGAAGGCCCAGACCCGCGAGTTGGCCCGGTTCGCCCAGGAGACCGCAGACCTGCTGCGGGAGACGGCCCTGCCCCTGGAGGCTGAGCAGGTACGGCGCATCGGGGAACTGGAGGAGAGATTTCAAATAAAGGCCGTTGTCCGTCCGGTGTCGGCGCTGCTGGTCCGCACGCCCCGGTTGGAGCGAGGCTTTACGGCGGTCAGCGGGCCGGTCTCGGTTCCCTTTACCGCCGCCTATGACCTGGCGACCGGGCAGGTGGTGCTTCCTGCCTGCCCGCAGTGCGGCGGGCCGATGCGGTCCGCCTATGTCTGCGCCGGAGAGCATCTTGTCTGCCCGGCCTGCCGCCGCGCCTGCGCGGGCTGCGGGAAAGATCTCTGTGTCTCCTGCGCCGGGGCCGCTTGCCAGGTCTGTGGGGCCGCGGCTTGCGAAACGTGCCGCGCCGCCTGCACCGAATGCGGGAAGAGCGTTTGCCCGGCTCACGCCACCTGCTGCCACGCCTGTCAGAAGAAGGTCTGCCGCGCGGAGGAGAGGACGGGATGCGCCCGCCCCTGCGCTCTGTGCGGGGATCTCTTTTGCCGGGAGCATATCCGGGAATGCCCTGTCTGCCGGCAGGCCGCTTGCGAGGCGGATATGCAAGCCTGCACGGAGTGCGGCGCTGCCGCCTGCCGGGAGGATGTCCCGGATTGTCCCGGCTGCGGGAAAGCGGTCTGCCGCCAGCACAGCGCCCCCTGCCGTTTTTGCGGCCAATCCACCTGTGCGGCCTGCGCGGACAGAGAGGGCTACTGCCGCGCTTGCGCCTCACTCTTCCCGGCAACCGCCTCCGCAAAAGCCATCGCGCAGATCGTCTCCGAACTTTCCCCCGCCCGGCTGACCGGCAGGGAACGCTGGTTCATCGCCGAAAACGACCGCCAGTTCATCCTGGCCCGGGCAGGCCGGAAACTGGAGATCTATCTTCTCGAAAAATCTCCCTGCCGCCTCAAGGGGCCGCGAACTCTGGGCTGGCTGGCCTCTCTGAAGGAAAAAATCCGGCTGGGGCGCTCGTAGGCGGAAGGCAACTAAAAGCAACTGACCCCCCGGCCCCCTGCCGGGCTTCGGCGAGGGGAGTCGGCCTTGGGGAACTCGGAGAGAGTACCAAAAGAACGCACCCCCGGATCATTCCTGCGCCGGATCGAGCAGCCCCAACCGCCAGGGGATTTCTCCGTAGGGTTTCCCGGTTTTCTGGCGGTCGGTGACGCCCTGGATGAGAAAGCGCAGACGGGCCGGGTCTATGATCAGGGTTTCGTCGAAGCCGCTACGGAGGAGTTCGCCGTGGCTGATATTGTCGGCCCAGGGAGGATCGGGCGGGCGGACATTGGACGCGCCGGCGAACGGGCGGGCCTCCGAGTCGGCGAGGGGAAGCCAGGAGCCGTCCAGCCGGCCGGCGGTGTAGGCTTTGTAATAGCGGCGACCGGCGGCTCCCTGGGCCTCCACCACGGTCAGATACCGCTCCGGGCCTTTCAGACGGTAAGTATGGCTGGCCTCGAAGATATCGGCCTGGAGCGCGAGCCGGCAGTCCCGGAAGCCCATCGGAAACTCTTGAAGGCTTGTCCACATCCGCCACATCCGGCCATCGAGGGAGGTAAAGAAGAGGTACGCTTTCCGCCGGTCGGAGATTACCCAGAAATCGATCCACCCTCCAACCCCTGCCGGGTCTTCCTGCGGGAAAAGGAGCTTCGCGGGCGACCAGGAGTCGGGATCGGCGATGTTGTCCGTGGTCGAGAAAGCGGGCTGCAACCCGAGCTTCCGGCCTGGCTCCCCGACCTGGTAGATCAGATACCATTTCTTGTGCGGGCGGAAGTAGAACACCTGCGGGGCGCAGAAATAGCCGTCCCTTACTGTGAGGATGCGGCGCGGCGCGGAACCGGCGCTCTCCCAGTCCGGGAAGGACAGATACTCGATCTGGTGGGTGCGCTTCACGCTGCGGATGGTGCAGAACAGGTGCCACCGGCCCCGGTAAAAAACCGCCGTGGGGTCTTTGACCGAAAAGCAACGGTCATCCGGCCTCTGAGCCGGCGACACGAGCGGCCTGGAAAGCGTCCAGGAGAAGGGTGGTTCGATGCTAGCCATGCCGGTATCCTTGTGATCGGTGTGCGTGGGGGAGGGATGGCGCATTTGAACATAGATGAATACGGATGAAATCAGGATAAATACGGATATATACGTTCCTGATGTTATTGCGAGGAGCGCAGCGATGAAGCCATCTCCAGCTTTTGGTATACCGAAAGAGCTTCGCGCTTTTGCGAGTCCGGAGATTGCTTCGTCGCGTTCACTCCTCGCAATGACATCGATACGGCCCTGGAGATTGCCGTGTCGCTCCGCCCCTCGCAATAACAGGCGAGCGAATCCTCTATACTGATTATCCGTTTTTATCATGCCTTTATCTGTGTTCATTCGTGTTCAAAAACAACAGTTCCTGACCTCCCAAAAATCCTTCAGCGATCCTTCGGCAGCCTGACCCTGAGAGGGTCCCGGTAGAGGCCGATTTTCTCGAAGGGGATCTTCTCGAAGCCGGGGATTTTCTGATAGACGGGCGCATCGTCTTTGAGGCGGAAGTTCAGGGAGGCGGTGTCTACAAAACCGGGATCGTCGGAGGTGATGAGATTGTCGGTCTCCTTCCAGTTGCCGCTCAGGAAGGTTTCGCATCGATAGGCTACGTTGCGGGAGGCGTAGTTGAAGCGCGGGCGGCTAGCGGTGTCCATGAAGTTTTTCAGCTCGGAATAGCGGTTGAGATAAAGGGGAGAGGTGATATCCACCTCCTTCAGCAACCGCTCCCGCCAGAGATCGCCCTCGATCCATTCGTTCCAATAGGCGTCGTTCCAGGGGGCGTGGCCGATGGCCTTCTTGCACTCGATGAAGATATTGTTCCGCACCCGGTTGTTGTGGCCGCCGTGAACGAAGACCGCCCCGAACTGGCCGCCTGCGGCCCGGTAGAAGACATTGCCGAAGACCGTCTGGCCGCCCGTGCCGTCATCGAAATAGACCGCGCAGCTTCCGTGCGTCAGGGCGCTGCCGATATCGTGCCAGAAATTGTAGCGGAGAATATTACCCCGCTCGGACGGGTTGCGGCCCATGTAAAACGCCCCGCAGTCATCGGTTTCCATGCCGGTATGGTGGATCTCGTTGTATTCGATGAGGTGGTCGTTGCCCCAAAGCCCGATGGCCTGGTGAGGGCCGTCGTGCAGGAGGTTGTGCGCCAGCCGGACGCCCACGCCGCTGACGTGGATGTGATAGGCATGAGTTCGCTGCCGCCGGGAGACCCGGTAGATGTGGTTGTTGATGGCCTCGTGGTGGGAAGGAGTCAGCGTCTTCCGGTCGCCCCCCCCGATGTGCAGCCCTGCGGTTCCGGTGTCGTGGATGTCGCAGGCCGCGACCCGGTGTGAATTCCCTCCCTCGATCTCGATGCCCGACTGCCCGGTATTTTGCGCCAGGCAGGCGGCGATGAGGTTTTCCCTCCCGCCGTTCATGCAAATGCCTGTCCCGATGCACTCCTCCACCGTCAATCCCTGCAAAATGATATGCGAGGCGTTTTGCAGGAAGATCACCGGCTCCCGGAGAGCGGACAGGACGACCCTGCCGCGACCGAGCGGCTCCGGAGGCCAGAAATAGAGGAGGCCGCGTTCCCCGTCCAGGTAATATTCCCCCGGCTTGTCCAGCTCTTCCAGGAGATTGACCGCATAGAAGCGGCGCGGGGCGGGATTGCCGCTGCCCAGCCCGTAGACATGGGGCCGTGCGAAAGTGATCTGCCTGGTTTTCGGATCGATAGACCTGACGCGGATGGTCTCGCTGTGCCAGTCGAAGCACCAGTAGCCGTGAAGCCAGACAGAAGGAGCGCTCAGCCAGCGGGAGGGGCGGTCGCCCTCGTATTCGAAGGTTCCCGGCTGGTCGGAGGCGTGATTGCGCCAGGGGGCGGGGCCGCTCTCGATGACCTTCGCCACCCGCGCCCAATCGTCGTTGGGCCACCGGGCGAGGGTCATCCTCCGGTCGTTGAAAAAGAGTTCCGGCACGGCGGGAGTACCCTCGAAGGCGTCCTGAAACTGTCCGAATTCGCCGAAGCCCCGGGATTTGAGGTCGGCGCAGAGGACGTGCGGCCCGGCTTTTTCCTCCAGACGGGCCAGCGCAGCGGCCTCTGTCAAGGGCTGAAAGGCTTTGACAGGGATTTCCTTTCCCCCGGAAAGGCGGGCTTCCCCCTTTCGGACGGCGCGGTAGGCTATGGGCCGCTGCCTCGTCCCGCTGTCCTCTTCCGTGAGGGTAAAGCCGGCGGCCTGGGGGTAGATGCCCTTATGCACCCAGACGGTGACGCCCCCTTCCGGCAAGCCCTGCGTAATCTTGATCTTCCGCACCGCATCCCGCGCCCTCGCCAGGGTGGCGAAAGGGGCTTTGCGCGTCCCCGGATTGGAATCGCTGCCGTGGGTGGCGACATGGAGATCCATGCCGTAAGCTGACGTGCCCACCAATGCCATCATGAGCGCTAAGCCTCCATAATGCATAAGTCGGTCTCCTGTGGAGTGTGGTTTACGGAAAGCAACCGCGCCCCAGCCCCCGCCTTAGCAAGGCGGGGGAGCGGATTGTGCGGCGCTTTGATTGATCTCGCAAATAAACGTAGGCGCAAAGGGCCTGATCAGATGCAAAAAGCATCAGGCTCTGTCCAGCCGCACCGCTTTCAATCCATCTATGTATTTGCAGGCTTCCTCCAGGGCGTCGGCGTGGTGGCCGTAGGCCATGGCGACATGGTGGATATAGGGGCCTTCCATCAGGGTGCGCTCCCAGCGGGGCCAGTTGTCGACTTTCATCCAGACATAATTGTTCAGGGTGTCCGGTCCTTCCATGGATTCGCCCTGGCCCAGGGCCAGCCGGTAATCTCCGCCGTCCCCGTCGAAGCGGCAGACCGTGAGAGGGCCGTCCTTGAGCCGGAAGTGGGACATGCCGGAGAGCGGGCTGGGAAGGATCCAATGATGGCCGAGGCGGGGAACGGCCCCGGGGTGGCGCATGGACAGGGGCGCGCCCTCATGCCAGAGCAGGATGCCGTTATCGTCCTCCGGGTGGCGAACGGTGAACTCGGCCAGATAAGCGGCTCCCTCCCCGTAAGCGGCGCGGCGGAGGAGGAGATCGCTCAGGACGCCGTGAATATCGCTTTCCGCCCCGAAGGCGACCCGTTCGGAGACGGCGCTTTCGGCGTAGGAGCAGTAGGACCCGAAAGCGTCTACTGCTGACATGAAGCTTTGCAGGGCGATCCCGTCCAGGCCGCGCTCCTCCGCCAGAGAGAGCATCCGGTCGGCTGCGGACAGGACATACATCAGCGGCCTGTCGCTGTCGAAACCTTCTACACAAACTTGCCGCCTGAGGTCTCGCGCCTTCTGCTCATAAAGCTCCTGGTTTAGTTCCGCCTGCTGCCGTGTCTGCTGCAAGAACTCCATCATGTCCAGGGGAAGCACTTCCACATGAAAGCGTTCCAGAAGCTCGCTCTCATTGACGATAGTGGTCCAGAAAAAATCGATTCTCTGCCCGATCCAGCCGATCCGGACGCCTTTGCGGAATATGTTGGCCGCATGGACGGCCCGCAGGAATCGGTCGACGCCGCCCCGGAAGGCCGGATCCTCCAGCCGGCAGTTTTCGATGTAGGTGAAGGGAACGCCCAGCTTGTGTAGCACTTTGCTGCTAGCGAAGAGGCCGCAGAGGGTGTCGCGCAGGCGGCGGCCATCGGGTAGAGGAACTTCATCCCTCGGCCCCCAGAGCAGTGCCGGAACTCCCAGCTTCCTGCCGATCATTCCGACCGCCCCTTCGGTGCCGAAATTACAGTGCGGCATAAAAAGGCCGTCCACCTCGGCACGGCGGAAATGCGCCACCGCCGTATCGACATGAGACTGGTCTTTCACCAGCCCGTCCTCCAGGACGCCCTCTAGATCGACGAAGCGAACCCTCCATTCGCGCAGCTTCGCCTGGATAGCCTCCTTGTAGCGGACGGCATCCTCGTTGCTGAAAACAAATTTCCCGATAGGGCACAGCCCGAGGAGGGGAAGAGTATTTTGCATGGCGGGTCTCCTGCTCAATCGAAGGCGTCAGTTTATGATTTCTACGGTATAAGCTAAGGCAGCCTGGATAGATTCGGATCGATAACGATATGTTCTTGCCAGCGAACGCGGCTCATGATATTCCTCCATAATATCCCAAACAACGGGTGAGAGATATAGTTTTATTCTATTGATATTTTATGATTCCTTCCTTATCGAAGGCAAACAAAGCTCGAAAAACAGCGCATATAGCGACAAGGAAACGCAGGTCGGCGGTAGAAAACCAATACCATCAAATCGCAACAGGGGAACGATTCGCACAATGGCTGACGATCAGTTCGCCGACGCTCTCAAACTCACCCGCCGCGATCTCTTGAAAGCTGCTGCGGTCGGCATGGCCGGGGCCGCGTGGGGAGGCCTCCAGTCCGATCCCGCGACCGGCAGCAGCGCCGCGCAGGGAGGAAAAGGAACCGCTATGGCCCGCCCGGAAATCGTTCAGAACCCGATTCAGGCTTCGGTAGACCTGCGCGATATGCTGCGCCGGCATATCGTGGAACGGAGCCTCGCCTGTATGGAGGAGGCCGCCCGCTACCGCAGCCGGTGCCTGGAGGATGGAAGAACCGAGGAATACCGCCGAAAAATACGCGCCGCCGTCCGGGGCTTCTACGGCGAAATGCCGGTCGGCGAAAACGGTCCGCCAGTGCGGGCTGTCGAAGTGAGCCGGCACGCCGGAGAGGGATTCCGCCTGGAGAATTTTCTGTTCGATTCCTTCCCCGGCTGGCAGGTGAACGCCTCGGTCTTTGTCCCGCTCGATTACGCTCCGCCCTACCCGGCAGTGGTGATTCCGGTCGGACATTCGGGAAAGCAGTTCGAGGATTACCAGTTGCCCGCCCAGCTTTTCGCCCGATGCGGCTTCCTGGCTGTTCTCTTTGACCCGCCCGGACAGTCCGGCGAGAGGCAGCCCGGTAACGACCACTTCGCCGATGGGGTGCGCTCCTACCTGGTGGGGGAATCTTCTAGCCGCTACTTCGTGGCCGACGCCCTTCGGTGCATCGATTATCTGGCCTCCCGCAGCGACACCGACCTGAGCCGGGGCGTGGCGATGACCGGCGTTTCCGGCGGAGGCGCGACCACCACCCTAGCCGCCCTTCTGGACGACCGGATCGCGGTCAGCGGCCCTTCCTGCTGCCTCTCCCCCTTGTCCGACCTGGATATCACCCAGTGCTACGCCGGCTGCCCGGAGACCCACCCCTGGCGTCGTTACGCCGAAGGCGTGGATGAAGTGGACCTCCTCTGCGCCGCCTCCCCGAAGCCGACCCTGCTCATGGCCGGCGAAAGCGATAAGGTCTTCCGCATCGAGGATACCCGGCGGCTGGCCGGGGAAGTCAAAGGGTTCTACCAGGCGGCCCGCGCCCCGGAGCGGTTCGAGTTCTACCCGGACCGGGCCGGACACTGCTATTCGCTCCGGCAGGCCCGCCGGTTCGCCCGCTTCATGAACCTCTGGCTCCTGGATCATCCCGACCGCCCCCTGCCCGATCTGCCGGACAGCGCCTTCCGGATGCTTCCCTACGAAGAACTCCGCTGCCGCCCCTGCCTGGATGTCCATATCCGCTCCCTCACTCTGGACAGGGCGGTCGGGCTTGCCGAAAGCCGCAGCCGAAGCAGGCTCCAGGAAGCCGCCCGGGCCGTTGCCGGGGCAAAAGAAGAGACCCCTGCGCCGGAGGCGGTGGCAGGCAGGCCGTTCCGCGTCTGGACGCACTTCTGGCAGCAGTTGCTCCTCAAGCCGGAGCAAGGCATCGAGATGCCCGCCACCTTCCTCTATGCCGAAAAATCCCCAGCCGCCACCCTCCTCCATTTCGACGACGCAGGCCGCAACCGCCTCCTCTACCGCAACGGTCCCCTGGCGACCGCCGCCCGCTTCATCGACCGGGAGCGGCAGGGATTCAATATCTTTGCAGTGGACGTCCGCGGCTGGGGCGATTCCGCCCCAGCGATGTATCCCTACGAGCTGGCAGGCTGGGGGAGCATCGACCGCTGCCTGGCCTATATGAGCGCGGCCCTGGGCGATCCGATCATGTCCATGCGGATCCGGGACGGGCTGGCGGCCCTCGCCTGCCTGCGATCCCGCCCGGAGGCTGCCGGAAAGCCTATCGCCGTTTCAGGCTGCGGGCTGGGAGGGCTGGTGGCTCTCCATGTGGCCGCCATCGACGGAAAAGTCGATGCCTGCGTTCTCTGGGACAGCCTGGTCAGCTTCCAGGCGCTTCTGGAAGCCGAAAACTACGTTTGGCCCGCCGACGCCTTCCTGCCGCAGGCCCTCCTCCATTACGATCTGCCCGAGCTGGCCGCCTCCCTGCCTCTGAGGGTCAAAATTCTGCGCCCGCTGGATGGAACGGGGAATCCGCTGTCCGCTCCTGAGATAGATGATTTGAGCCGGCGGGCGAGCCAGTCCATCTATGAGGCGGAATCGGGGGATGTGGGAACATTTTTGGAAAAGCTGCTGGCGGGGATGTAGTTTCCCAGGGTTATACTGGCATTAAGCTGTAGGGGCAGACCTGTGCGTCCAGTATACGGGCTGGGACGACTTCCTTGCGCCCTGACCCTCTGCCCCTCAATCTGAGCGCCACCCCTTTTTGAAACGACATGGCAAATCGAGCCATCAACCCGGTAGCCTGAGATCGACGGAATAGAATTCCGTCGATCTAAAGTGCTGGGGAATCAGATCCCTTAACCGGGCGGCTCCAGCGGCATAACGTAATGCACCTGCCGGGCCACCTCGGTAAAGCCCATTTTGGGATACAGGCGCTGGCCGCGCTCGTTTTGAGCCAGGGTTTCGATCTTTGCCATCGCCATCCCGTTCTCCCTGAAATAGCGCAGGGCATGGGTGATCAGTTCGTGGCCTATGCCCTGCCCTTGAAATCCGGGATCCACGGCCAGGTTGGGGATCCGACCGATCAGAGTGCGCCTGTCCAGAACGGTTGTGATATAGCCTGCCACCGTCCCCTCCGCCTCCGCCAGAAAGACGCCGGACGGGTTTATTTCGCAGTCCTCCTCGATGGCGCGGGCTTTCCGCGCCTTCCAGTCGTTCCCACCCACCGGCCCGAAGATTTTCTCGATATTGGCGTCGATGGAAACCGGCTGGAAGGTGGAGAGGGTGATCTCGATCAGCCGCGGCAGGTCGGCGGGGGTATAAACGCGAATCGTCAGCATCATGGAAGAAACTCCTTTGTCAGCACGGTCTGAAACCATACGGCTCACATTTCGGGGCGGGCGGCGGATTTCCTTGCGGTTGATTTCGGAGGGCGGTTGCGAGCGGATGAATTCCGCCCGTTACGTTCACTCTAAATCCCGCGTTTCCCCCTCGGCCTTGTCTTGCCTCTTTTCACACCCCTCTCCGCCCCAAAAATAATTTCAGAAAACTGGTAAAAATACCGATAAAAAAGAAGGAGTATTTTCGCCATCCCGCGAAGCAAGTAAACAGCTTTAAGATTCGTCATTAAAATGTTTGAAGGGTGTGTCTATAAGGGAGGCATCCGAAATGCCCGAGCAGATACGACACTGGCGCGGTACGGCATTGGTTTTGCTTTTCATGATGGTCTGGATGGCGTTGGAACCCTGGAACTGGGCCTGGGCGCAGTCCGGTTCGAACGGCCCGGGGGGCGAGTCCGGTAACACCGCCACCAGTCCTCAAGGGGCATTGGGGGCGCGGGTGGCGGCGATGCGCGGCGCAGCGCAGGCCATCGCCACCCAGACCCGCACCCGCTCGGACGCCTCCCTGGCCCTCTCCCGGTTGCGCGACCTCGCCGAAGAGCTTCAGGCCGACGATGCCC
>JADLDR010000133.1 GCA_020846535.1 Armatimonadota bacterium
TAAGGAATATCGATGCTTCGCTACGTCATTCGCAGGATTTTATATGCGGTCCCTATCCTGATTGGCGTTTCCCTGGTGACCTTTCTCCTGTTCTACGCCACGGTCAGCCCGGAGCAGATGGCCCGGAGCAAGCTGTCCGCCAGGAACCCGACCCGGCAGCAAATTCAGGAGTGGATCGCCGAACACGGGTACGACAAGCCGCTGCCCGTTCAGTTCCGCAAGCATATGGCCGAACTCTTTCTCTTCCGCTTCGGGAAATCCGATGTGAACGGGGAGCCGATCTGGGGGAAACTGCGGGCAGGGGTCGGCCCCTCCTCCCTGGTGGCGGCCCTGGTCTTTTTCGCCTCTCTGGTCATCACAATCTCTCTGGCCCTGGTGGTGGCCTATTTCCGGGGAACCTACCTGGACGCCTGGAGTACCTTCCTCTGCGTGCTGGCGATGAGCGTCACCTACCTGGTCTATATCATGGCCGGACAGTTCGTCCTGGGAAAAGTGCTGAAGCTTTTCCCTCTGGCGGGCTACCAGCCGGGCGTCTCCGCCTGGCGGTTCGCATTGCTGCCGATGGTGATCGGGGTGGTCTCCGGCCTGGGGTCGGGGATACGGTTCTACCGCACCATCATGCTGGATGAGATGAACCAGGATTACGTACGCACCGCCCGCGCTAAGGGCGTCAGCGAACGGGCCGTCCTCTTCCGCCATGTCCTCAAGAATGCCTCTATCCCGATCCTGACCAATACCGTCCTTTCCCTGCCCTTCCTCCTGATGGGCAGCCTCCTCCTGGAGTCCTTTTTCGGCATCCCGGGCCTGGGCACGATGACGGTCGATGCCATCAACGGGCAGGATTTCGCCGTCGTTCGGGCGATGGTCTTCCTGGGAACCGTTCTCTACATCATCGGGGCCGTCCTGACCGATATCAGCTACGCCCTGGTCGACCCGAGGGTGAGGCTGGAGTAGCGATGATTCAAAACCTTGTTCCGGTGGCCGTCCTGGCCGTTCTGATTTTCACCATACTCCGTGCCGGTCGCCAGCCGCTCTGGGCGGAAGCTTACCGGCGCATCCGCCGCCGCCCGCTGGCCCTGGTCGCTCTGGGCGTGATCGCTCTTTATGGGGCCATCGCGTTCCTGGACAGCATCGGCTGGCGGGACTCATCCGCCAGGCCGCGCCAAACCGTGATCGACCGGCTCTTCCAGAAGCCCAAGGAGCGCACCTACTCCGCCCCGATGGCCGCCATGACCACCGGGGAGCCGAAACCCCATAAGATTCAGTCCCGCCACCTTCTCGGAACGGACGGCGTGGGGGAGGACGTACTCTATCTGACCCTCAAGGGCTGCCGGACCGCGATTATCATCGGCGGCCTGACCAGCCTGATCGTGACACCCCTGGCCCTTCTTTTCGGAATGCTGGCCGGCTATTTCGGCAGGCGGGTGGACGACGCCATCCAGTACGTCTATACCGTGCTGGACTCCATCCCCGGCATCCTTCTCCTGATCGCCCTGCTGATGGTGCTGGGGCGCGGCCTGGTGCAGATGTGTATCGCCATGGGGGTCACCTCCTGGGTGGGCCTCTGCCGCCTGGCCCGCGGGGAAACGCTGAAGCACCGGGACAGAGAATACGTGCGGGCCGCCCGCGCCCTGGGCCTCGGCCACGGGCGCATCCTGGCGCGGCATATCCTGCCCAATCTGATGCCCCTGGTGATTATCTCGGTGACCCTGGGCTTCAGCGGCCTGGTGCTGTCGGAGGCGATTCTTTCCTACCTGCAACTGGGCGTGCAGTCCGGGGTGGGCAGTTGGGGCAATATGATCGATTCGGCCCGGATGGAGCTGGCCCGGGAGCCGATCATCTGGTGGAACCTGACCGCCGCCTCCACCGCCCTCTTCATTCTGGTGCTGGCCTTCAATCTCTTCGGGGACGCCCTGCGCGATGCGATAGACCCCCGCCTTCGGAGTTCGTAGTTGAAAGAGCCTTTGCTTTCTGTCGAAAACCTGCATACTTATTTCGAGACCCCGGAGGGTCTCTCCCGGGCGGTAGATGGGGTGAGTTTCGCCATCGAGCGCGGGGAAACCCTGGCCCTGGTCGGCGAGTCGGGTTGCGGGAAATCCATGACCGCCCTTTCCCTCCTGCAACTCGTGCCGGAGCCTGCCGGGTATATTGAGTCCGGCAAGGTCGTTTTCAATGGCCGCGACCTTCTGGATCATTCCTGGGAGGAGATGCGGGCCGTCCGGGGCAGGGATATCTCGATGATCTTCCAGGAGCCGATGACCAGCCTCAACCCGACCTTCACGGTGGGCTGGCAGGTGACGGAGACCCTGTGGATCCATGGCACGGCCCGCGGCAGGGACGCATGGAACCGGGCGGTGGAACTGCTGGAACATGTCGGGCTGGACAATCCGGCCCAGGCCATGCGCCAGTACCCGCACGAGCTCTCCGGCGGGATGCGCCAGAGGGTCATGATCGCCATCGCCCTTGCCAACCGGCCCCAACTGCTCATCGCCGACGAGCCGACAACCGCTCTCGATGTCACCGTCCAGGCCCAGATCCTGGATCTGATCCGCAGCCTCCAGGAGGAGATGGGGATGGCCGTACTCCTCATCACCCACGATCTGGGGATCGTCTCGCGGATGGCCGACCATGTGGCCGTGATGTACGCCGGGCAGATCGTCGAATACGCCCCGGCCCGGCTTCTTTTCGCCGAACCGCAGCATCCTTACACCCGCTGCCTCTTCGCCAGCCGCCCCACCCGCGCCCAGCGCGGCAAATCGCTTGCGACCCTGGAAGGGACTGTCCCCGATCCTGCCGCCTGGCCCCCCGCCTGCCGCTTCGAGCCGCGCTGCCCCTGGCGGGCCGGCCTCTGCGCCCGCGTCTCCCCCCGCTCTCTCGACACCGGCCCGGGCCGCACGGCTCGCTGTCACCTCTTCGATCCTGATACCCTGGCGGCTCCCTTCGCGGAGGTCGCCCCATGACGCCCGCCCCGATCCTCTCCGTCCGCGGCCTGACCAAACGGTTCCCGCTCCGCAGGAGGCTGCTCGCCCCTCGCGCCTGGAAAGAAGCCGTGCGCGATGTCAGCTTCGATATCCCCCGGGGCAGCACTCTGGCCCTGGTCGGGGAAAGCGGCTCCGGCAAAAGCACGGTCGGCCTGATGCTGCTGGGCCTTCTGTCGCCGACTTCCGGGGAGATACTCTATCAGGGGAAGCCGATTCTCCGGCCCACCGGCAGGGAACGGCTGAATCTGAGGCGCGAGATGCAGGTCGTTTTCCAGGACCCTTACGCCTCTTTGAATGCCCGTATGACCGTGGGGGAGACCCTCACCGAAGGGATGGCCGTCCACCGGATCGGCCAGAGCGCCCGCGAGCGCGAGGAGCGGGCCGCCGAACTGCTCCGCCAGGTGAGCCTGTCACCGGACGCCCTCAGGCGATATCCGCACGAGTTCAGCGGGGGGCAGCGGCAGCGCATCGCCATCGCCCGCGCCCTCTCCGTCGGCCCGCATTTCATCGTCCTGGACGAGCCGACCAGCGCCCTGGATGTCTCCGTCCAGGGGCAGGTCTTGAACCTTCTCCAGGCGCTCCAGGCGGAGCGCGGCCTGACCTACCTCTTCATCACCCATAACCTGGACGTGGTGGGCTATCTTGCCGATGAGGTGGCCGTCATGGAATCGGGCCGGATCGTCGAGCGGGGCAGCGTGGAGGCGATCTTCGACCAGCCCCGGGAGGATCACACGAAGAGGCTGCTGAACGCCATTCCGAGGGTGGAGGGGTAACTGTCATGGTTCACCGAAGTATCAGCTAATCTGCTCGGTTGTGATTCGTCTTCCGGTATGACAGGCGGTTGAACTGAATAGCATGATCCAATGCAGTGAATATGCTCATCACCTCTTCTGCTTTCAGATCACTGACGAAACTCATCAGGAGAGCGCACCGTTTGGCGTAAGGTTTGTATATCAAGCAAATCCTGCGGTCGTCCTGTAGCCTGTTTGATAGCGATCAGATCGTCTTTCGCCACGAATATGAGATTAACACCGTTCAGTTCGCTTTCCCTCCGGCGGTTCCAAGCCTCCTCAAAGGAGAAGCCCTCGATAGAAAATAAAATATCCACCATCACTGGAGGAACGCCCATTCGATAAAAATAACCTTCTTCCGTGAAATCTCCGGGTAATAATCCTTGCAACGGCGCACCGAACGCCACCAGAGCTTTATATAGCCGGTGCGCGTTGCTTTCTTCATGATCAATCCATAAGTCCAGATCCTTCGTATAGCGCGGTTCCGCATATTCCATATAAGCGTAACCGCCGATAATGAGATACCTAACGCCGTTGTCTTCCAAATGTTTCAACAGATCTCTGAAGTCGGAGTTCATGCGAGCGCCCTTTGCGTTCCAGGTAATAGGCCACCAGTTCCCACCCTGCCTGAAGCCGGGCCTCGGTGGTCTGGGCCTGCCAGAAAGCGATGTCGAAATCGCGGTTCATATCCTCGATTTTGCCGTACTGCCGCATGACGAGCGGTTCGGGTTCCTTGCCCGTATCCTCTTCAAGCGTTTCTCTTTGGGCCTCGAAATACGGGGCCGCGCTTGATTCCTCGTCCTCTCCGAGTATTTCATAAGCGGCTTTCAGATCGTCCATAACTGCCTCCTTTGCCGGTATGCCAGCTATATTTTACAGCGATTTGGCAAGAAAGGCAAATATATATGCCGCGGATTTCTGCGGTAGATCCTCATTTCATGGAAATGCCATGCACGAGCTAAGCAGCCCGTTGGAGTAAAGGGGCAGTTTTTGGCGGATCCGGTCCGACCTGTAGGGGCGATCCTTGTGATCGCCCGCCCTGCCGGTAGGGCCGTTTTCAGGGCGAACAAATCGTTCGCCCCTA
>JADLDR010000134.1 GCA_020846535.1 Armatimonadota bacterium
GACCTCTCTCCCCTGGGATGGGTTACCTCTCTCCCCTAACCCCTCTCCCCGAAACGGGGAGAGGGGGACAGAGTGTGCGGTCATTGACGGCATCATCCACTCTCCCTGCCCGTTTCGGGAAGGGGGCGGGGGGGTTAGGTAACAATCTATCAGAGTCCCGCCCCCCGCCCCGGCGGGACAGTCACCCTGATCGGGATCGCTATGGGGCGCGATAAATCGCGCCCCATAGCGGAAAACAATATCCAGACCGGGCCAGGTAGCAACTTGGGTTAAATATATGCAATAGTCGTTTCGCATGAAAACGATCAAACGATGATCGCAGCAGGAGATATCTATGATCACAACCATACCCATAACCTCGCAGGAAATCCGTAAGGGAGCAATGCGCCCCGATCATCTGGAAGAGGCCGTCCGCGCTGTCCGGGAAGACGGCGTAGTCGTACTAAAGGATGTGGTGGATGCCGGGCACATCGCCATCCTCAGAGAGAAAATGCAGGAGGACGTGGCCGCCCTCCTGGCAAGGGAGGACGCTCCTTTCAACTGGAACACCGGCAACATCCAGCAGGACCCGCCGCCTTTTCCGCCGTATCTGTTCGAGGATGTGCTGCTGAACGAGATGGTGATTGCGGTCTCGAAAGCGGTGCTGGGACCCGGGATCAAGAACTTTTTCTACAGCGGCAATACCGCCGTCCGTAGCGAGGAGCGTCAGCCGGTTCATGCGGACTCCGGACATCTGTGGAAAGAGACGGTGACTCCTATCTACAACCTGGTTGTCAATGTGCCGGTAGTGGATATGACGCCGGAAAACGGCAGCACCGAGATATGGCCGGGAACGCACAGGGAACCGGCGGTCAGCATCCACGAGGATATCAAGATTCCGGAAGAGGCGATCCGGCGGCAGAGAGAGCGGTCTGCGCCCTTCCAGCCGACCGTCCGCGCCGGGAGCGTCGTGATTCGCGATATCCGGCTCTGGCATGCCGGGATGCCCAACCGGACGGGTCAGCCTCGCCCGATGATCGCCATGATCCATGCCGCAAGCTGGTTTCAGGACGGATCCCCGCTCCTTTTCCCGAAAGGAGCGGAAGGCTTTTTCGAGCATCCCGAACTCAGAACCGTCGCCCGATTCGTCGAAAGCCCTATCGATTACATCCGCGCGCCTCATGCCTATGAGTACGAACAGACAGAGAGATAACGGCTCGGAATTGTTCTTTCAGCAGGATATTTCTGTATTAAGATCGAATCCTTAAGAAAACGGGTGAGGGGAGGGAACCGTATGATTCAGAAAACCGAAACCGACTCCGAATCCCTGCGGCCCGGCAAGATGACCTATGAGGAATTTCTCGCCTGGTCGGACGAGGATACCCATGCGGAGTGGATCGCTGGAGAGGTGATCTTTTTGAGTCCGGCGTCAAGCAGGCATCAGGCTATCATGGCGTTTTTCGCCTCTATTTTTCAGCACTTTATTGAAGCGCATCCTTCAGGGATCGTGCGTATCGTCCCCTTCCAGATGAAGACAGGGGCGCATCTATCCGGGCGGGAGCCGGATATTCTTTTTATCGCCAACGATCACCTGGACAGGCTGAAGGAGACCTATCTGGACGGCCCCGCCGATCTGGTGATCGAGATCGTCAGCCCCGAAAGCGGTGTGCGCGACCGGGAGTGCAAATTCAACGAATACGAGCGCGGGAGAGTGTGCGAATACTGGGTGATCGATTATACGCGCAAGGAGGCCGGCTTTTTCATTCTGGGAGAGGACAGCTTCTTCAGGGCGGTGGATGCGGCCCAGGGGATTTACCGCAGCGCGGTTATCGGAGGTTTATGGATCAATGTCAACTGGCTGTGGCAGGAACCTCTGCCGCCCCTGATGAGCGTCCTGAAAGAATGGGGGCTGTTGGAAACGCAAGCGGCATCCTGAGCCACAGCTTTCGATGAGGTCCGCTCCTCATTTGCTGAGGCGTAGAACCACGGTTTGCGACAGGTCTTTCCCCAGGGTCGTTTCCAGACGAACGCGGGCGAGAGTGATCCGGGCGGGCAGTTTCACCAGGGTATCGCCCATCACATACAGCTTGACCGCCTGGGAGGAGGGAATATCCACCAGCCCCTGATCGATTCCGGACGTATGAACCGCTATCCCGGAGCCGGGAGCGTGCAGCGATAACTCTCTCTCGACCGCTATCTTCCCGATCATGACGTCAGGGCTTTTGAGGGCTCTTACGGTCAGGTCGCACTCCCAGATATGCGCCCCGCCTATGGCCGGGAGACCCTCCATCGCGAGAGATCGGCTCAATGTCAGGGACGAAAGAGAGCCAGCCGCCCGATCCCACTTTCGATCCCCCGTAATCCGCCACCGCCACCGGACTGTCCGTTCATTTGTCTGCACTTTTACCGATTCGATTCGCACCGTTCCGGCGGGCGGTAACGGTTTGAGAGGAGATTTTGCCGGTTCCGAAGACTTTGCAGATTTCACCGGCTTCCAGCGCGGGGCGCGGGCGGAAGCCACGCCGCCGGAACGGTTCTGACAGCCCGCTGCCGTAAGATAAAAAACGGCAACGTATAGCAATAAGGCTGACTCTCTCATACCGATCCTTTCGCTGCTCCTGGTTTGTCCGGCGATGCTCTTTCGGGGGCAATATTTGCGGCATGGATGAGCAGGGCGTGGTATAATTATAACGATAGCTATCTAAAATGTCAACAGTGCGTATCGAGGCCGGAGGGAGAAATAACCAGACCGGCATAGCAAAGGAGAGAGCTATGAGCGATTTTCGACTTACCGAGGAGCAGGCGGCTGCTTTTCACCGGGACGGCTTTGTGATCGTGGAAAATCTCTTCGATGCGGAAGAGATGGGGCTGCTCTATAAGATCTCCAAAGCCGACCAGGAGCTGGAGAAGTCCGTGTGGGGCCTGGCGGATGCCCGCGGAGGGGTCAGCAGGATATCGCTCCGCAACGACCTGCCGGACGATATCTACAGCGCCTTCGTCCGCAGCCCGCGCATCGTCAACGCCATGGAGCAGTTGCTCGGAGGGGAAGTCTATCATTACCACCACAAAATGACCATCAAGGAGCCGTTTGTCGGCGGGGCCTGGGAATGGCATCAGGATTACGGCTACTGGTATCAGAACGGCTGCCTGTCTCCCGATATGGCGAGCTGCGTGATCGCGGTGGACAGAACGACCCGCGAAAACGGCTGCCTTCAGGCGATTGTCGGCTCGCACCACCTGGGGCGCATTGACCACGGTCTGACCGGGGAGCAGCAGGGAGCCGACATGGAGCGGGTCAGCGAGATTCTGAAACGCCTTCCTGTCGTCCACTGCGAGCAGGAACCCGGCTCCGCCCTCTTTTTCCACTCGAACTTGCTGCACTGTTCGGCCCCCAACACCAGCCCCCATCCCCGATGGACGCTCATCTGCTGCTACAATGCGGCCCGCAACGATCCGTACAAGGCTATCCCCGGCGGCCATCCCAATTATCATTATCTCGAAAAATGGCCGGACAGCAGGATCAAAGAAATCGGGCGGAAGCAGTGGGAGGCCATGCAGCAGGCCGGGTAAAACCATCCGAACCCGTAACCTTTTCTACCGAAGATGGCTCCTGTTCTTATAGAAGAGCATGAAACGGAGGCTGTGTATGGCTTCTCTGAGTCAACTGGTTTCCCTGTCCGCCGACCCGCGGCTTCCGATAAAAGACCGCCACCGGGCGTTCGGGGAGATCGTGGCCCGCTTTCAGGATATGGCCTATGCCTGCGCCTATGCGGTGCTAGGGGATTTCCATCTGTCCCAGGATGCCGCTCAGGAGGCTTTCATCGCCGCCTGGGAGAACCTGCCGCAGCTTCGCGATCCCGTCGCCTTCCCCGGATGGTTCCGGCGGATCGTGCTGGCCCGGTGCAGCCGCCTGACCCGGGGCAAGCGGCTGCAAACCGTGGCCCTGGAAGCCGCCCTCGATCTTCCCGCCTCCGGCTGCGACCCGCAAGCGGCTGTCGAGACCAGAGAGACGCAGGAGGCCGTACGGGCTGCCATCCGTTCCCTGCCGGAGCGCGACCGGATGGTGACGATGCTCTTCTACATCCAGGGCTATTCCTACAGCGAAATCGCCGCCTTCCTGGAGTCGCCGGTTTCCACCGTAAAAAAACGGCTCCACGACGCCCGCAGGCGGCTGAAAGAGAGGATGGTGGCAATGGTCGAGGAACGACTGGAACAGGAGCGCCCTTCACGGGACGGCACGTTCGTCAAAAAGGTGATCGATCTTATACAGCCCCGCACGCTGGAAGGCTCCGACATCTGGGAGATGGTCTCTGCCGCGATAGCCGGGGATGCGAGCAAAATCCGGGAGCTTCTTGCCAGGGACCCGGCCCTGGCCTCCTGCGAATACTGGTACACCCAGCCGATCCATTTTGCCGTCCGGGAAGGCCATGTGGAAGCCGCCCGCGCTCTGCTGGCTGCGGGAGCCGATCCCGCCTACCGCAGCCTCTACGGTAACGACAGCCTCCTCACGATAGCCCTCGACCGCGGCCATAAGGGGGTGGCGCAGCTGCTTGAAGAATCTCTGGAGGAGCGGTTTCGCTCTTCGGGCAAAGACCTGGAAATCCATCAGGCCGTATCGGACGGCGACCTGGAACGGGTGAAGAGCCTGACCGTATCGGAGAAGAGCCTGGTCCATATCGGGGATTCCGGGGGCAGGACGCCCCTTCACCGGGCCGTGGAAGCGGGAAGGCTCGATATCGTATCTTTTCTGCTCGATAGCGGCGCGGAAATCGATGCGGCCAGCGGGCAGGGCGGCGGCTACGGAACCTTTGGTTTCAAACCCATAGATCTGGCGATCTGGCGGAACACCTGGAGCCGCCGGGGCAACTTTCTGCTGGCCGGGTATCTGCTTGCCCGCGGGGCCGCTTACACCATCACCATCGCCGCAGCTGCCGGCGACCTGGAGCGCGTCCGATTGCTTCTTGATGCAAATCCTGCGTCCGCCAACGAAAGCCAGCCTTCCGGCAAGCGGCCCCTGTCGGCTGCCGCCGAACACGGGCACAGAGAGATCGTCCGGCTGCTGCTGGAGCGCGGCGCGAACCCGAATCTGCCCGAAAGCCGCGCCTGCCCGCAGGGTTTTGCGCTCTACGCCGCATCGCAGAGAGGCGACCTGGAGACGGCAAAGCTGCTACTGGAGTACGGGGCCGACCCCAATGCAGGGGTGGATTCCTCCGGCACGCCCACCTATATCGCGAAAGGTGACATGCGCGCCCTGATGTACCGCTACGGCGGCAGACAGGATTTGTGGAGCCATGTTTTTGACGGCCATATGGATACCGTGGCTGCGATGCTGGATGCCGATCCTGATCTTTGGAAAAAGGACGACCAGGGGACGCCTTTCACGGCAGCGGTCACGAACGGCGACCGGGATATGTTCCATCTCCTGCTCGCCCGGGGCGTCCGGGTTCCCGATACGGTCACCGGCTGCCAGACCTATCTCTGGGATCACCCGGAGATGACCCGGGGCCTTCTCGAAAACGGTATGGATCCAAGCCTTCCCAACTGGCAGCGCATGACCCCTCTGCACCACCTCGCCTCCGGGATCGGAACCCACGGAAAGCCTCGGACCGATACCCCGCCTCTCGATATCGCCCGCTTGTTCCTGGAATTCGGGGCGGATATCGACGCTAGAGACGAGGAATACCGATCCACCCCGCTGGGCTGGGCCGCCCGCTGCGGCAACCTGGAGATGGCGGAATTCCTTCTCGGTCAGGGCGCGAAAACCTCTCTGCCCGATGACGAACCCTGGTCAACCCCGCTGGCCTGGGCGGAGAAGAGAGGCCATGCGGAAATCGCCGAATTGTTGAGGCAGCGCGGGGCGGAGGGATGTTGACAGGCTCTGTCGAGGGGCTAAGGGTAGGGGCGCGATGAATCGCGCCCCATGTGTATCCAGATAAGGCTGTCTGTCCCGCCGGGGCGGGGTTCGGGACTCTGATAGACTGTTACCTAACCCCCCGGCCCCCTTCCCGAAACGGGAAGGGGGAGAGATTATCTATCAAGCACCGCATACTCTGTCCCCCTCTCCCCGCTTCGGGGAGAGGGGTTAGGGGAGAGAGGTAACCCGGGCCGGGGGAGAGCGGTCACCCCTCCCCCAGGAGCGGAGGATGTTTCACCTTCTCTGGATCGCTATGGGGGCGCGAGGAATCGCGCCCCTACACCCCGCAGGCGACTTGAATGGGGCCGGAGGCAACTTGGGTTAACTATGCGTTTCTCTGCATCGGCTCAGAACGGCAGCCGTCCCTGCCGGGTGGTTCCGGGCTGCCTGATCGCCACGCGCTGCGGCTCCCGCGCCGCCACGGTGACGTAGTATTTGCCCGATTTGATCCGGTAGGAGAGCGACAGCGGCTTCAAGACGACATGGAGCGCGTCCTGAAGCCGCACCTGCTTCAAGCCTGCCGAAACCCGGCCCTCCACTTCGGGAGTCAGGGAATAAGGCGCTCTCGCCTGATAGCACATCGCCCTCAGCACCACCCGCACGCCGGCATTGTTGGCGCTTATCTAAATCCGGGGATTCTGAGGGGCCGTTTCGCCGGCGGAACTCAGGGCAACCCCGAGGAGAAGAGCGACCAGGAGTCCGGTTTTCATCGATCACCTCCTCGTCAATAAAACAGCGAACCGAACGATAGGTCCGGTTTCGGATGTGATTTATCGATTGTTACCGGCTGGAAGGCGTAAAAGTTCCCGGTCGTCTGATCTGCTGCCCGTCATCATTCTACTGCCCCATTCGCCATCCGCCTCCGACATACAGCAGTTGGCCCGTCAGCCACCGCGCCCGCTCCGAGGCCAGAAAGACGACCACATCCGCCACATCTTCAGGCTTCCCGACGCGGCCCAAAGGCGTGTTTTGCGCGATCTCCGCCTCCAGGTCCGGCGGAATATAGCCTGTCTGGATCGGGCCGGGGGCGATGATATTGACCGTAATGCCGTATTTGCCCATCTCCGCCGCCGCCGAACGGCTATAGGACTCGATGGCATGCTTGCTGGCCGCATAGCTGATGTTGGCGACATGGGCATGGGCCGCATCGGTGCTGATATTGATAATTCGCCCCGACGAAGCGCCGCGCCTTAAATAGCGTGCCAGGTATTCCGCCATCAGCAGGGCGGTAGCCCGCGCGTTGACGGCGAAATGAGCGTCGATGCGGGCCGCCGTGGGCAGGTATATCCCGTCTCCCTCCCCGGAAGTCAGAGCCGGGTCGAAGGTTTCCAGAACGCAGTGAGTGTGATTGCAGACCAGCGCATCCACGGAACCCAACGATTCCTCGCATCTGTCGAATAGGAGCGGAATATTTTCGGGGACGGCAAGGTCTGCCTCCAGAGCCTCCGCCTGAACGCCTTGCTCTCTTATGGAAGCGATGAGCTTTTCGGGCGTCTTCTGCTGCATGGCCCGGTACAGGGCGTCCCCGCCCGTTCCCCGCTTCTCGGCCTCCCGCAATTCCTCTTCGGAATAACGGCAGGGAGGGCGAAAGTAGGCGATGAACACCTTCGCTCTTTCCGCCGCGAAGGCCCGGGCCATAGCGGCCCCGATGCCATGATTGGCCCCGGTGATGAGAACTGTTTTGTTTCCCAGCATGGATTTTCTCTGCAATCTAATAAGGCTGTGCCAGTGAAAGTGTGGCAATCATCCGGAAATGGCGTATATTACGGGTATGAAGGGTGAGTTTGTGTTCAATCTGCCGACTTTCTTTGATAGGCTAGAAACGCCATCGCCTCGGTGCGTCCCCGGGTAGCGTCTATCAGAATATCGGTATCGATCAGTCTCGCCGATCCGCTCTCAGTTGCCACTGTTCGCGCTCCTTTCGCACCCACGCCGCGCTGTCATTCATATCCTCCCGATCCGCCCACATGCCGAAGAATGGAAGAGATATAAATTCACTGTCGCTTTTGGAATCTGAAACCGGGTGTTCCGCTGTAATCGCTTCTATCTCGATCACAACTGCCGTTCCATCCGGCAGGTCCAGTGGGTCCTTAAGCACGATATTGCCGTTTTGTATTGTTCCCTGTTCTATCAACCTCATCGATAATTTCTCCTGAAGAGATGCTTGCAGCAAATTCCCTGCACGGACACAGGAGTTTTATATGCAACTATAAAGTAATAAGGCTGTCAATCAGAAGCAGAGGATTGTCCTTGTAATCTCGTCAAGTCAGTGTTGCTACCCACCCGAATGGAGGCCGATGCGGGGTAGGGGCGCGATTTATCGCGCCCCTACGGCAGAGAATAGGACTGGCACCGGGCTAAGCAGCCCGTTGGAGTAAAGGGGCAGTTTTTGGCGGATCCGGTCCGACCTGTAGGGGCGATCCTTGTGATCGCCCGCCCTGCCGGTAGGGCCGTTTTCAGGGCGAACAAATCGTTCGCCCCTA